>NZ_LUNH01000094.1:0-5614 GCF_001628525.1 Aeromicrobium sp. REDSEA-S38_B2
GGCTGGGGCTGCGGGTCACCGAGACGCACCGGGCGCCCGCGATGCCGTGCGCGCCCTGGCTGACCGACGCCGTCGTCAGCGGCATCGTGGGCACGGGCGACACCACCCCGATGGGGCTGTGGAGCCGCGCCGGCCACGACGGCATGGCCGTCGGGGCCGTCACCGACGTGGCCATGCTGTTCGTACGCTGCCACGACGGCGTGAGCCACCACCCCGACGAGGACGTCCGCGAGATCGACGTCGCGCGCGGGCTCGACGCCTTCGAGGCCGCCGTCCTCGAGGTCGCGGCGAAGGTCGCGGCCTCATGAGCACCACCGCCCTGGACCCGTCAGGGGCTCCTCGCGAGGAGACGCGGCCGATCGAGGTGCGCATCACCGAGAAGTACGCCGACCTCGCCCCGCAGGAGCGCCGTGCGGCCGACGTGCTGCTGGAGCACCTGCACGACCTCGCCATGTACCGGGCGTCGGAGCTCGCCGACCTGGCCGGTGTCTCCAAGGCGACGATGAGCCGGCTGTTCCGTCGGCTCGACTACGAGGACTTCACGCAGGTCCGCGACCAGCTGCTCGTCCTGCGCAACGCGGGCCTGCCGGTGCCGGTGGGGGCGCCGCCGAGCGTCGCGCGCCACCTGGAGACCGAGGTCGAGCACCTGCACCGCGTGCTCACCGCGGCCGAGGGTGCGATCGAGCAGGCGGCGGCGCTGCTGGCCGGTGCCGCGACGGTGACGGTCGTCGGGATGCGCAACAGCTACCCGGTCGCGCTGCACCTGACCCAGCAGCTGACGCAGGCGCGGACCGGCGTCGGGGTCGCGCCGTCGCCGGGGCAGTCGCTGTCCGACGAGGTGGTCGGTCTGGGCGCCGACGACGTCGTGGTCGTGGTCGCGTTCCGTCGCCGCCCGCCCGAGATCGCCGCGCTGCTCGACCTCGTCAGGTCCCAGGGCGCCCGGGTCGTGCTCATGGCCGACCCGTCGGGCCGCCGGCTCGCGTCGCCGGGCGACGTGTGGATCGAGTGCGGCGCCTCGACGCAGGCCGCGTTCGACAGCTACGCGGCGGCGATGAGCGTCGTCGCGGCGCTGTCGTCGCGCGTCCTCGACGCGCTCGGCCCGGCGGCGGGCCAGCGGGTGGCCGCGATCGCGGCGGCCTACCGCGCGCTCGGCGAGATCGAGGACTGAGGCCGTGGACCTGCACACCGTCGGGACCTTCCGTCTGCCCACCGGCCCGGACGACCTGGTCCTCGCACCTGGCGAGACCTGGCTGGCCGGCGGCACGTGGCTGTTCTCCGAGCCGCAGGTGACGACCACCGGCCTCGTCGACCTCCTGGCGCTGGGCTGGCCCGACTGGGAGCTCGACGCCGGAGCAGCGGACGGCTCCGCGACCGGGCTGACGACTGGGCTGACGATCGGGGCCACGTGCTCCCTCCTCGACCTCGTCACGCACGCCGAGCGGTCCGGGCTGCCGGGGCTCGCGGTGGCGCGGCCGTGCGTCGAGGCGCTCGTCATGTCGAGCAAGGTCTCCCGGCGCGCCACCGTCGGCGGCAACGTGTGCCTGGCGCTGCCGGCCGGCGGCGCCACCTCGCTGCTGACCGGCCTCGGCTCCGACGCCGTCGTGTGGGGGCCCGGTGGCGAGCGTCGGGTGCCGGTCGCGTCGCTCGTGACCGACGTGCGCCGGACGTCGCTGGACCCGGGCGAGCTCGTGCGTGCGTTCGAGGTGCCGCGTGCGTCGCTCGCGTCGACGACGGCCTTCCGGCGCGCGGCGCTCACCCCCATGGGCCGCTCGGGCGCGGTGCTGGTCGGCCGGCGCGAGCCGGACGGCGGCGTGCACGTCAGCGTGACCGCCTCGACCCACCGCCCCCACGTGCTCGACCTCGGCCCGGCTCCCACGGAGTCCGACGTCGCGACCGCGGTGGCCACGATCGAGCGCTGGTACGACGACCCGCACGGCGCGCCCGACTGGCGTGCCGCGCAGACCCTGCGCTGCGCGCTCGAGGTCGTGGAGGAGCTGGCATGAGCAGTCCGGTCGAGACAGATCCCGTCGAGAGAGGGGCGTTCGAGGTGCGGATCAACGGCGCGAGCGTCACCACGGCCCCGACGCCGGGCCAGTGCCTGCGCACCTACCTGCGCGACCACGACCGCCTCGACGTCAAGAAGGGCTGCGACGCCGGCGACTGCGGTGCCTGCACCGTCCTGGTCGACGGCGACCCGACGCACTCGTGCGTCTTCCCGGCCGTGCGGGCCGCCGGTCGCGAGGTGACGACGGCGTCCGGCCTGGGGACGCCCGACGACCTGCACCCCGTGCAGCAGCGCTTCGTCGACGCGGCCGGGTTCCAGTGCGGGTTCTGCACGGCGGGCATGGTCGTCACCGCGTCGACGCTGCCCGAGGGGCTCGCGCACGACGACCTCTGCCGCTCGATGAAGGGCAACCTGTGCCGCTGCACCGGCTACCGCTCGGTCCGCGACGCCCTCGCCGGCACGGCCAACGTCGGCGAGGCCCCGGCGGGGGAGGCGTTCGGCGCCTCGGTCGCCGCGCCGGCGGCCTGCCGCGTCGTGGCCGGGCAGGAGCCCTTCACCCTCGACCTGGAGGCGCCGGCGGACCTGCTCCACGTCGCGGTGCTCGGCAGCCCGCACCCGCACGCGCGCATCACCTCGATCGACACGTCACGGGCGGAGGCGCTGGAGGGCGTCCACCTGGTCCTCACCTACCACGACGCCCCCGACGTCCTCTACTCCACCGGCCGGCACCAGAGCCGGCTCGACGACCCCGACGACACGCGCATGCTCGACCCCGTCCTGCGGTTCGCCGGCCAGCGCGTCGCGGTGGTCGTGGCCGAGACCGTCGCCACCGCGCAGGAGGCCTGCCGGCTCGTCGACGTGGAGTACGAGGTGCTGCCCGCGGTCCTCGACCCCGACGCGGCGCGTCGGCCAGGGGCGCCGCTCGTGCACGGCGACAAGGACCCGGTCGTCTCGCGCATCGCCGAGCCCACCCGCAACGTCGTCGCCCAGCTGCACGACGAGCACGGCGACGTCGAGGCGGCGCTGGCCTCGGCCCACACCGTCGTGTCGGGCACGTGGCAGACGTCGCGGGTCTCGCACGCCCAGCTCGAGACGCACGGCGGACGCGGCTGGCTGGCCGACGACGGCACCCTCGTGGTGCGCACGAGCACGCAGGTGCCCTTCCTGGTGCGCGACGAGCTCGCCCACGTGCTCTCGCTGCCGCGCGACCGGGTCCGGGTGCTCGCCGCCCGGGTCGGCGGCGGGTTCGGCGGCAAGCAGGAGATGCTCGTCGAGGACGTCATCGGGCTCGCCGTCCTGCGCACCGGACGCCCCGTGCAGTACGAGCTGAGCCGCGAGGACCAGTTCACGATCGTGCCGTGCCGCCACCCCATGCGGGTCGGCGTCACGCTCGGCGCCGACGCCGACGGGCACCTGACGGCGCTCAAGCTCGACGTGCTGTCCGACACCGGCGCCTACGGCAACCACGCCGTCGGCGTCATGTTCCACGGCTGCCACGAGTCGGTCGCGCAGTACCGCTGCCCCAACAAGCGGGTCGACGCCGAGGCCGTCTACACCCACCAGCTCCCGTCGGGCGCCTTCCGCGGCTACGGCCTCGGGCAGGTCATGTTCGGCATCGAGTCGGCCATGGACGACCTCGCCGCCGAGCTCGGGCTGGACCCCGTCGAGCTGCGACGTCGCAACGCCGTCGTGCCCGGCGACCCGTTCGTGGTCACGGCGCTGGAGGAGGACGACCTGGAGTACGGCTCCTACGGGCTCGACCAGTGCCTCGACCTCGTCGACGCCGCACTCGCGTCGGGTCGCGGCGACGACGCTCCCGAGGGCTGGCCGACGGGACGCGGCGTCGCGATGGCGATGATCGCCACCATCCCGCCGCGCGGGCACTTCACCGACGTGGCGGTGGCGGTCGACGCCGACGGCCGCTACACCCTCTCCGTCGGCACCGCCGAGTTCGGCAACGGCACCACGACGGTGCACGTCCAGCTCGCGGCGACCGAGCTGGCCACGACGCCCGACCGCGTCCGGGTGCGCCAGAGCGACACGGCGACGTCGGGCTACGACACCGGCGCCTACGGCTCGGCCGGCTCCGTCGTCGCGGGCAAGGCGGTGCACGTGGCGGCCGAGCGGCTGCACGCCGAGCTGCTCACGCTCGCCGCCCGCGCGGCCGGCGTCGCCCGCGGCCACTGCACGCTCGAGCGCGACGGCGTGCGCCTGCCCGACGGGTCGCTCCTGAGCTTCCGCGAGGTCGTGCCCGACGGGCTGTCGGCGGAGGGCACCCACGACGGGAGCCCACGCTCGGTGGCCTTCAACGTCCATGGCTTCCGGGTGGCGGTCGACCCGACGTCGGGCGAGGTGCGGGTGCTGCAGTCGGTGCACGCCGCCGACGCGGGCGTCGTGATCAACCCCGAGCAGCTCCGGGGCCAGGTGGAGGGCGGTGTCGCGCAGGCGATCGGCTCGGCCCTGCAGGAGGAGGTGGTCGTGGAGGACGGACACGTCGTGACGCGCACCTTCCGTTCCTACCGCGTGCCGCAGATGGCCGACGTGCCCACGACCGAGGTGCTCTTCGCCGACACCCACGACGAGCTCGGCCCGCGTGGCGCGAAGTCGATGAGCGAGGCACCGTACAACCCGGTGGCCCCGGCCCTCGCCAACGCGATCACCGACGCGCTCGGCGCACGTCCCCGCACGCTGCCGATGAGTCGCGACCGGATCTGGCGGCTGGCGCAGACCGGGTCCGACGCACCACCGAGTCGGCAGCGCCGGGGCTAGGTCGGCCGGCCCTCAGGCCGGGTCGAGGCGCGCGGGGGACCGGTGGATCGGTCCGGTCGTGGCCGAGAGCGGCTGCGCCGAGCCGCCGTGGCGGACGGCCAGCACCTCCGCCAGGATCGCCACGGCGGTGTGCTCGGGGCTCGAGCCGCCGAGGTCGAGCCCGAGGGGGGAGCGCAGGCGGCTGATGTCGACGCCGTCGAGGGCGCGCACGCGTCGTTCGTGCGTGGTGCGCGAGCCCATCGCGCCGACGTAGCCGGCCCCGCCCTCCAGGGCCGACGCGAGCACGACCGTGTCGCGGTCGAGGTCGTGCCCGAGCACGCACACGGCGTCCTCGGGCGACCACGTGCGCGTCGCGCACCAGTCCGCGAGGTCGGCCACGACGACCGCCGTCGCGTCGGGGAAGCGCTCCTTGGTCGCGAAGGTCGCGCGGTGGTCGAGGACGGTGACGGCGAAGCCGGCGCGCGACGCGAGCGTGCACAGCGCCACGGCGAACTCCACGGCTCCGACCACCACGAGCTCCGGCGGCCGCTGGACCGAGATGCTGGTGCCGGCGAGCGTCAGGGTCGCGGACCTCCCGCCCGCCGCGCACTCGACCTGGTGCCACTGCTCCGCGTCGAGCGACGCGAGGTCGCACACGAGCACCTCGATCGTCCCGCCGCACATCAGGCCGGGCTCCAGCCAGTCGCCTGCGGAGTAGGTCCGCCGTCGCGTGGGCCCTCCCGCGAGGACCTCCTCGCACTCGGCGACGAGGGCACCCTCGACGCGGACACCGCCGAGCTGATGGAGCGCTCGGTGGAGTTCGGCACCCGCACGGCGGGCGAGATCATGACCCCGCGGATG
>NZ_LUNH01000095.1:0-8343 GCF_001628525.1 Aeromicrobium sp. REDSEA-S38_B2
CCGCTGGTCGAGTAGCAGGGACGAGCTTGCGAGGTCCCTGCGTATCGAGACCACCCGGCAACAGCCCAGCGCGGGCCAACCCCCAGCGCCAGCCCAGAGTGGTCTCGATACGTCGGGCCCAGGCTCGTTCCTCGCCAGACCCGACTACTCGACCAGCGGGACGCGGTGCCCGGGGTCAGCCGAAGGCGCGGTCGAGCTTGTCGACGTGGGCGGCGACCTGGGCGTGGCGTGGGGAGGAGACGGGGAGGATCTCGAGCGCCCGCGACCACACCCCGAGGTCCTCGCGACCGTGCGGCGTGTCCGCGAACGACAGCAGCGCGTCGGCGTCGTCGCAGGCCAGGAGAGCGGAGACCAGCTCGAGGTGCAGGTCGTCGCGCAGCTCCTCCACGGCGGGAGCGGTCGACGACGGCAGCACCGGGCCGCGGTAGGCGGCGACGGCGCTGCGCAGACGTCCGTCGCGCAGCAGGTCGCGGACCTCGTCGACGTCGGTGCGCACCGCGCTGCGCAGGCGGTAGGGCCGCGACGCGAGCTCGAGCGGTCCGAGGACCCCGCGCAGCCTCGACAGCTCCGCGCGGATCGTCACCGGCGCCTGGTCGTCGTCGCTGAGCGCCACGCCCAGCTCCGCGGCCGTCATGCCGTCGGGGGCCCGCGACAGGAGCAGGAGGAGCTCGCTGTGCCGACGACTCAGCCGCGAGGTGAGCGGACCGACCTGCAACGTCGCGCCGTGCACGCCGAGGACGTCGAGGCGTGGTGCCGACCATCCGCTCGTCACGTGCAGCGGTGCGGTAGCCGGCTGCAGGCGTGCGATGCGCAGCTCGGCCTCGACCGCGGCGGCGGTCGCCCGCACGAACCCGAGTCCCTGGGCCGTCGCGACCTCGGGGCCGCCGGTCACGTCGAGGACGCCGAGCACCGCGCCGGTGTCGGGGTCGTGGATGGGCGCCGCCGAGCAGCTCCACGGCGTCACCTGGCGCCCGAGGTGCTCGGGGCCGAAGATCTGCACGGGCCGTTCGATCGCCAGGGCCGTGCCGGGCGCGTTCGTCCCGGCGCTCGTCTCGCTCCAGTCGGCGCCCGGCACGAAGTGCATCGACTCCGCCCGCGAGCGAAGCGACGCCGCGCCCTCCACCCACAGCAGCTGGCCGGCGGCGTCACTCACGGCGACGAGCAGGCCCGCCTCCCCGGCCGACTCGACCAGGAGCCGTCGGATGACCGGGAGCCCGGCCGCGAGGGGGTGGTGCTCGCGGATCTCGCGCAGCGCGTCGTCGTCGAGCGTGATGCGCGGGAGGTCGGTCTCGGGGTCGAGGCCTTCGGCGAGACTGCGCTGCCACGACTCCCGCACGACGTCGCGCAGTGGTGCGTCGGTGGCGCCGGAGGCCAGGAACTCCTCGTGAGCCCGCCGCAGCCGCCGCGAGAGGGCGTCGGGGTCCGAGCCCGGTGGCATCGCGAGGTCACGTCCGTGGTGCCTCGCGCGCGGCTCGGAGGTGCGTGCCATGCCGCGAGTGTACGTGACGCGGCTCACGCCCAGAAGGGACGACGACGGACTCCGTCCGCCAGGTGCTCAGGCGTCGCGGCGCTGGAACGCGAGGGTGGCCAGCACGAGGAGCACGACGACGAACACCGTCATCGTGATGCCGCCGCCTACCGCGCCGAACGGCTTGTAGCCGAACACCTGGAACGCGTCGTTGAGCGAGACGCGCGTGTACATCTGTCCGCCCGCGTCGTACGGCAGGAACTTGAGGATGTCGACGATGCCGCCGCGGCTCGTCGGGTCGCCCGAGGACGCCTTGATGGCCAGCACGACCGCCTTGACCAGGCCCTCGACGAGCGACGGGACGAGCAGGAGCAGCGCGACGGCGCCCGTCTGGTTGCGGGTGAGGGTCGCGAACGCCAGGCCGGAGAGCGAGAACAGGGTCGTGTAGAGGACGGTGCCGACGGTGATGTCGCGCAGCCCGCCGACGCTCGGCAGTCCGACGCCGAACAGCACGGCGCTGAGCAGCGCGATGCCGACGCAGACCAGGGCCGCCACGAGGGAGAGGACGGCCGTCGTGACCACCTTGGCGAGCATGACGTGCAGACGGCTGGGCAGCGCGGTCAGCGTCGCGCGGATCATGCCGTGGCGGTACTCGTGCCCCATGGAGAAGACCCCGAGCAGGCCGATCACGTAGGCGATGAACAGCGGCGCCACGCCGAGGGTGGCGCCGACGGTCACGAGGATCGCGAAGGTCTGGTCGCCGCCTGACAACGGCCCCGTCTCGGGCAGGTTCCAGGCGATGAGCACGGTCAGCAGGAGCTGGAACCCGAAGGCGACGCCGAGGATCCAGTAGGTGGACCGGATCGTGCGCAGTCGGGTGATCTCGTAGCGGAGCGCGTCGGTCATCGGGCACCCCCCGCCTCGCCGGCCGGACGGTCGGCGGTGATCGCCCCGCGGTACTCCTCGTCGAGGCCCGTGGCGTTGAGGAACGCCTCCTCGAGGGTGGCGCGCCGGACCGACAGCTCGTGTACCCGCGCGCCGTGCTCGTGCGCGAGGTCGCCGACCCGGGCGGCGTCGAGGCCCGTGACGCGCTGCAGACCGTCGTCGTCGGGGGTGAGGGTCCCGCCCGCGGCGACGATGGCCGGAGCGAGGACGCCGAGGTCGGGCGTGCGCAGCAGCACCTCGGCGGTCCCCCCGTGCTCGACGAAGTCCTTGACGGGACCGCTCGTGAGGAGGCGCCCGCGGCCCACGACGACGACCTCGTCGGCGAGCTGCGCCATCTCCTGGAGCAGGTGGCTCGAGACGAACACCGAGCGCCCCTCCCCCGCGAGGTGGCGCAACAGCTGGCGCAGCCAGGTGATGCCCTGCGGGTCGAGCCCGTTGCTGGGCTCGTCGAGGATCAGGGTGTGCGGGTCGCCCAGGAGGGCGGCGGCGATGCCGAGCCGCTGGCCCATGCCGAGGCTGAACTTGCGGGGCCGGCCCTTCGCCTGCGCCGAGAGACCGACGAGCTCGAGCACCTCGTCGACGCGGCGCCGCTCGATCCGGTTGGCCACCGCGAGCATCTGCAGGTGATGGCGTGCCTGGCGGGTCGGGTGGAAGGGCTTGGCCTCCAGCAGGGCCCCGACGTGGCGCATCGGCTGCTCGAGCTCGGCGAACGTGCGTCCGTCGAACGTCGTGCGACCCTCGCCGCGGTCGAGACCGAGCATGAGCCGCATGGTCGTGGACTTGCCCGACCCGTTCGGGCCGAGGAAGCCCGTGACGCTCCCCGGGTGCACGGTGAAGCTCAGGTCGTCGACCGCTCGCCGGGTGCCGTAGCTCTTGCCGAGCCCTCGTGCCTCGATGACTGCCACGGGGTCAGCCTGCCAGACGGACGGGCCGGGGGTGGCGTCCCGCGCGCGGCGGGTCAGGCGACGATGCGGGTGACGGGCAGGCTGGAGTCGACGGGCAGGTCAAGCGACGACGGAGCGACGCCGCGCGCGACGACCTCGGCGCCCAGCGCCGCGACCATGGCGCCGTTGTCGGTACAGAGCCCGGGCCGAGGGATGCGGACCTCGATGCCCGCCGCCTCGGCCCGGGCGAGCACCATCTCGCGAAGTCGTCCGTTGGCGGCCACGCCACCGCCGACGACGAGCGTGTCGACGTCGTGGTCGCGGCAGGCCTGGACGGTCTTGCGGGTCAGGACGTCGACGACGGCGTCCTGGAAGGAGGCGGCGACGTCGGCGACGTCGATCTGGCGTCCCATGCGCTGCTCGTGCTGCACGTGCCGCGAGACGGCACTCTTGAGGCCGGAGAAGGAGAAGTCGTAGCGGTAGCGCTCGGCGTCCTTGGCCGCGGTGAGACCGCGCGGGAAGGCGATCGCGGTGCCGTCGCCCTCGCGCGCCACCCGGTCGATGTGCGGACCGCCCGGGTACGGCAGGCCCAGCAGGCGGGCGACCTTGTCGAAGGCCTCGCCGGCGGCGTCGTCGATCGTGGTGCCCAGCATCGTGATGTCGGAGGCGATGTCGTCGACGAGGAGGATCTCGGTGTGGCCGCCGCTGACCAGCAGGGCGGCGACGCGACGGTCGAAGCGGCCGTGCTCGAGCTGGTCGACCGCCACGTGGGCGGCCAGGTGGTTGAGGCCGTAGAGCGGCTTGTCGTGCGCGACGGCGAGCGCCTTGGCCGCGGCGACGCCGACCAGGAGCGCACCGCTGAGACCTGGTCCGCAGGTGACCGCGATCGCGTCGACGTCGCTCACGTCGAGTCCGGCCTGCGCGTACGCCTGCTCGAGCGTGGGCACCATCGCCTCGAGGTGGGCCCGGCTCGCGACCTCGGGCACGACACCGCCGAAACGCACGTGCTCCTCGACGCTGGAGGCGACCGCGTGGGCGAGGAGCTCGGTGCCGCGGACGATGCCGACACCGGTCTCGTCGCAGGACGACTCGATGCCGAGGACGAGGGGTTCGCTCACCGGCCCAGTGTCCCAGATCGGCCACCGCGGGCGGCCCGCGGCTCAGGGCTGCGGGTCGGTCCCACGCTCGGCTGCACGGGCCGCACGGCGGGCTGCCTTGGCGGCCTTCTCCTCGGCGTCGAGGCGGGCGGGTCGTGGTCCTTCGTCTTCAGCAGCTGGGTGCCCCAGGTGACCATGGGGATGAGCGGCACGCCCGCCTCGGCGGCCATGCGCACGGCACCGGTCTTGAGCTCCTTGATCTCCATCGAGCGGCTGATCGTGGCCTCGGGGAAGATGCCGACGATCTCGCCGGAGCGGGCGTACTCGACGGCCTTGTCGTAGGACGCCTGGCCCGCGTCGCGGTCGACCTCGATGTGGTGGAACGAGCGCATGAGCGGCCCGCCGACGGCGTGGTCGAAGGCCTCCTTCTTCGCCATGAAGCGGACGAGCCGGCCCGATGGCTGCGCGGCGAGCCCGTCGAAGACGAAGTCGACGTAGCCGATGTGGTTGGCGGCCAGGATGGCACCGCCCTCGCGCGGGATGTGCTCCGTCCCCGACGTCTGGAACTTCATGCCGAGGACCTTGAAGAGGGTCTTGGCGGTGACGATCACCGTCGGGTACGTGTAGTCGCGCATCGGCTCAGGATAGTGCACAGATGTGCACCCAGGAGTGCGAGGACGGGCCGTCGCTCAGACGTCGGGCGTGCCCGCGCTGATGTCGTCGGGGTCGTCCTCGACGACGTGCACGGCAGCCTCCTCGGCGCTCGCGGCCGCACCGTCGATGCCGACCTCGTCGCCCACGAGAGCCTTCTCGGTGTCCTCGGCCAGACCCTCGTCGGGCGCGACGAGACGACCGGAGCGGTCGTCGCCGATCTCGGGGTCGCCCAGCTCGTTGGCGTTGCCCTCGGGGTCGACGTCGGCGTACGGGTCGACGTCGGGCTCCTCCTGGGCGACGCGCTGGTCGAGCGTCTCGCCCTCCAGGGCCTCCTCCGCGGTGGTGCCGAAGCCCTCGCCGGGGCTCCACTTCTCGGCCGGCGAGTAGCCCTCGTCGAGCACGTCGTCGACGCCGCGGTCGACGAGCGTGTCGTCGGGCTGGAGCTGGTCGAGCACCTCCGAGTCGTCGCGGTTCTCCTGGGTGTCGTCAAACTCGAGGGGTCCGTCAGTCATGCGTCCAGCCTTCCACGGCGTCGACGCGACGCAACCGCTGCGACGACCGCCACGAGCACGACGGCCGCGACGGCGACGGCGACGGCCTGGCCGCGGTCGGTGCCGGTGCGCAGCGCCGCGAGGAAGACACCCGCCCCGACGGTGCTCCAGACGGTCGCCCAGAGCGCGGCGCCGGGCACGAGGCCGACGAGGTAGCGGGGCACGGACATGCGCGCCAGACCCGCGCCGGCGTTGACGACCGTCTGCGCGCCGACGGTGAGGAAGCTCGCCGTGACGACCGGCGGCCCCCACCGCTCGACGCGGTCGACGGCGGCCTGGAGGCGCGGTCCGGGCGGTCGGCGCCGCACGACGCCGGCGGCCACCAGGCGACCGATCCCGTAGGTGGCGCCCGCGCGCAGCAGCACGATGGCGAAGAGCGTCAGCCAGGCCCACGCCCACGGCCAGGAACGGATCTGCTCGGTCACGTGAGCTCCCCCGTCAGCCCGACCTGGAGGACGAGGGCGTCGCGACCACCGGCGTAGTACCTGCGACGTCGGGCGAGGTGCTCGAACCCGTGCGCCGCGTAGAGCGCCAGGGCGGCGTCGTTGTCGGCGGCCACCTCGAGCAGCATGCGGTCGGCGCCGCGCTCGCGGGCCGCGTCGCGGCCGGCCTCGACGAGCTGCGACGCGAGGCCACGTCGGCGGTGCGTCGGCGCGACGGCCACGCGGTGCAGGTCGGCGACGTCGGCCACCACGCCGACGTCGACGTACCCGACCACGGTGGCGTCGCTCTCGGCGACGAGCACGGCACGATCGGGGTGGGCGATCTCCGCGCGCAGGGTCGGCTCGGACCATGCGTCGGCCGCGAAGGCCTGCCCCTCCAGCTCGAGCAGGACGGGCAGGTCGGTCTGCAGCGCCGGCCGGATCACCGCACCGGGGCGGCGGGCTGCGCGTCGGGGCGGCGCAGGTAGAGCGGCTCGAGCCCCAGCACCTCGACGTGGCCTCGCACGACGCCCTCGGCGAGCGCGGCGGCGGACGGGTCGAGGGGACCGTCGGTGGCGTCGAGCACGTCGGCGTAGAGGGTGGCGCCACGTCCGACGACGGGCAGGTCGGGGTGGAGCCGCGCGAGCTCGACGGGCTTGTCGACGTGCGGTCCGTCGACCCGGCGCGGGACGCCGTCGGCGTCGGGCACGTAGCGCGCCCAGTAGACCTCCTTGCGCCGCGCGTCGATGGCGACGAGGTGCTCGGCGCCGAGGCCCGCGTCGAGGGCGAGCGCGTCGAGCGAGCAGACGCCGTGGCTCGTGAGGCCGAGGGTCGCGGCGAGGGTGCGCGCGGTGACGATCCCGACCCGCAGCCCGGTGAACGGTCCGGGACCCACCCCGACGGCGACGTCGGTGAGGTCGGCGGCGCTACGTCCGGCGTCGGCGAGCGCGTCGCGTACCGCCGGGGCGAGCAGCTCGCCGTGCGCCATCGTCCCCTCGCCCTGCGCCGACCCGACGACCTGGTCACCGTCGTGCACGGCGACGCTCACCGCGGGTCCGGACGTGTCGATCGCGAGCAGCAGCACACGAGTGAGCCTACCCTCACCTCCCGACGCGCCACGTGGGGTCGGGGCGGGGACTCGCCGCTGCGTGGGTCTCGTTCGACTCGTCCTGCGGCTGCGTGAGTGCACCGTCGTGTGGACCTTGCCGCTGCGCTGCCTCGGCCTTCGCTGTGGGTGGTCTCCGAAAGGGCCTCGACCGGGCAGCTGGCGACCGTGCTGGTCCGGGGTCTCGGGCTGTGGCTCGCGTGGGACGCAAGGATCTGCGTTCGTGCTTCGCGCGAGCCAAGGCTTCTGCGTTTGCCACGGGATCCCGTCGTGAACGCAGAGGCGTTCGGCCTCGCACGCGTGAATGAAGACCCTCGGGTGCCCTTTGCGTTGGGGTGACGAACGATTCTTCCTTCGTGTGGACCGTTCCACACGAAGGAAGAATCCTTTCGCGCTCGCCCCCGCCATCGGTGGATCTACCACCTTCAGAGCGCTCAGAAGGTGGCAGATCCACCGACGGGACGCGCAAACGCAGAACCTCGGCCCTAGAACGCAGAAACGAAGAATCTTGCGTCGGGAGCGGGCTCAGCCAGACCCCGAGACCCCAAGCCGCCCCCAGGCCCGCTGCCGGTCGAGGCCCTTTCGGAGACCAGACACAGCGCCAGCAGAGGCAGCGCACCAGCAAGGTCACGACGACCGCAGGCAGCGCACCCGCAGGACGAGACCCCCGCAGGCAACGCACCACCAAGGTCACGACCCCCACACCACGCAGCGCCGCGGCCAGCACCTCAGCCGAGAAGCGTGGAGCGCAGCGGCACGTCGACCCAGCGGGGACCGTTCGGCTTGATGGTCACGACGCGGGGCTCGGCCTCGTCGGGGTGGTCGCCGTCGTGCTCGGTGCCGAGGGGGTCGATGGGGCGGGCACCGCGAACCTCGATGCTCACCGAGAGCCAGCTGTCGTTGAGCTGCTCGGCCATCCCCTCGCCCCACTCGACGACGGTGACGGCCTCGTCGGAGGCGGTGTCGAGGTCGAGGTCGTCGACCTCGGCGGCGCTGCCGAGGCGGTAGGCGTCGACGTGGACGAGGGCGGGACCGTCGACGAGCGACGGGTGCGTGCGGGCGAGCACGAACGTCGGCGACGTGACGGGTCCGCGCACGTGCAGCGCGTCGCCGAGCCCCTGGGTGAACGTCGTCTTGCCGGCGCCGAGGTCGCCCGAGAGGACGAGCAGGTCGCCGGGGCGCACCAGCTCGGCCACGCGCGCGGCGAGGTGCTGCAT
>NZ_LUNH01000096.1:0-7636 GCF_001628525.1 Aeromicrobium sp. REDSEA-S38_B2
ACTCGGGGACGGACAACTCGGGGACGGACAACTCGGGGACGGACAACTCGGGGACGGACAACTCGGGGACGGACAACTCCGGCACTGATAACTCGGGGACGGACAACTCGGGGACGGACAACTCGGGGACGGACAACTCGGGCACGGACAACTCGGGCACGGACAACTCCGGCACGGACAACTCCGGCACCGACAACTCCGGCACCGACAACTCCGGCACGGACAACTCCGGCCGGGACAACTCGGGCACGGACAACTCCGGCCGGGACAACTCGGGCACCGACAACTCCGGCCGGGACAACTCGGGCACCGACAACTCCGGCCGGGACAACTCGGGAGCTGACAGCTCGGGTGCCAGCACGTCGGGCGACGACGACACGGGCGGCACCTCCGGCGCCGACACGTCGGGCGCCGGGCAGTCGGCCGGCAAGGACCAGATCGCCGGTGGTGCCAACGGGATCGGGTTCAGCGCCTCGGCGTCCGGCATCAGCAGCGGCGCCGTGGGCGGCCCGCGCGGGGGCTACCTCCCGAACACCGGTGGCCCGGTCTCCGTGCCGCTGCTGCTGTGGGGCCTGGCGCTGACCGCCCTCGGTGGAGCCACCCTCGTGGCGGGTCGCCGCGGACGAGGAGCCCGGGCCTAGCCGCCGGGCCGAGCTCCCGCCGCCCATCGAGGCGGGTCGGGGTCGGTGCCGCCGTCCGTGAGGACGCCACCGACCCCGACCTGCCTCCGACCGAGGAGTGCAGATGACGAGCGACCCGCAGCAGCCCGCCCGACCGCTACCGCGCGGCGTCCGCCGAGTCCTGGTGGCCGTGGCCGTCGCAGCCGTGGCGCACACGATGGTCGTGGCCTTGTGGATCCTCCCGGACAACCTCGTCACCGAGCAGGTCTCCGGGCGATGGCTCGACGCCTACATCGAGCCCTTCTTCGAGCAGAGCTGGTCGGTCTTCGCGCCGATCCCGAAGCGCGGGACCATCGACCTCGAGGTGCGCGGTCGCGACGGTGACGGCTGGACCTCGCCGTGGGTCTCCCTCACGGCACCCGAGCGCGACCAGATCCGCTACTCGCTCGCGCCCAGTCGCTCCGCCCTGCTCACCCAGACCCTCGCGGGCTCGCTCAACGGCGCCTACGGCGCCCTCTCAGACGACCAGCGCGACGTCGTCTCGCAGCACGACACCGCCCGCACGCTGCGCAAGGCCCTGCTCGCCGCCGACGGGGAGCCGGCCGCGGCCCGCCGCTACCTGCGCACCGACGGGGTGCTGGAGCAGCTCGCGTCCGTCGCGGCGCAGACGCTCTGGGACGGCAAGGCGACGCAGGTCGAGCTGCGCACGGTCCGCCGTCAGGTCGTCGAGTACGGGACGGCCCAGGACGGGCGACGGACCGTCACCTTCCGTCCGGTGCGCTACGGGTGGCGCAACGTCGTGCCCGTGCCGCAGCCCGACCGTGGCGTGCTGCAGGACCACCTGGCGCGGGTCGGGGTGCGGCCATGAGGGCGGTCGGCCAGCGACGCATCGACCAGCGCCGCGAGACGTCGAGGGTGGCGGAGGTCGTCGACCGGCTGTGCACCCAGCCGTACGGCCTGCACAGCCTCGCGGCGTGCCGGATCCTGCTCGGCATGATGTACGTCGGGGTGCTGCTGTCGAACCTGCGCGACCGACGGCTCCTCTGGGGTCCCGGGTCGTCCTGGATGACGCCCCTGCGGGAGGGCTACGGGTTCGACGGCTGGCTCGTGGGCCTGCAGCACCTGTCGGGCGGATGGTTCGACCTGTTCTACCTCGCGGTCTTGGCGGCCGCGGTCTGCTTCACGCTCGGCCGCCTCACCCGCACGGCGGGGCTGCTGCTCCTGCTCGGCTCGATCCAGCTCGTCGAGTCCGCCCCGTTCCTCGGCGACCAGGGCGACAACATCGCGCGGATCGGCCTGTTCTACCTGTTGTGGACGCGCTGCTCGGTCGTCTGGTCGTGGGACGCGCGCCTGCGGTGGGGTGGGATGGACTCGACCCTGCAGTACCTGGTGTGGACGCGTCTCGGTCTCGCGCGGGTGCTCGACCGCGACGCGGCGCGGGCGGTCGGCACGTTCGTCAGCAACGTGGCGCTCGGGCTGCTCATGGCGCAGATCGTGATGGTCTACGTGACCGCCGGCCTGTACAAGGCGCGCGGCGGGCCGTGGCAGTTCGGCACGGCGCTCTACTACCCGTTGTCGCTGCCGGAGTTCCGGCCGTTCGGGTTCCTCAACGACCTGCTCGTCGCCCAGCCGGTGCTCCTCGCCCTCGCGACCTGGTCGGTCGTGCTGCTGCAGGTCCTGTTCCCGCTGACGCTGCCGTGGGCCCCGGCGCGGCGCGTGGCGCTCGTCGGCATCGCGGGCATGCACCTCGGCATCGCCCTGCTCATGGGCCTGCCCTGGTTCTCCCTGTCGATGCTCGCCTTCGACACACTCTTCGTCAGCGAGCGCACGCTGCTGCGCGTGCAGGCGTTCGCGGTCGACCGGTGGGACGACCTCGTCATCGCCGTCCAGAGCCGGGTGCGGAGGACCGCATGACCCGTCGCGCCTCCCGCGCGCGGTCGGTGCTGGCCGCCGCGGCCCTGGTCCTCCTCGCCGGCCTGTGCCTGACGGGCTGCTCAGGTCGCGACGACGACGCGGCGCGGGAGCGCCACCCTGTACCGAAGGCCGACGCGTCCACCGCGTCACGGGAAGCGACACCGTCGGCGAGCGCCATGACCGACCCCCACGTGGGTGCCGCGCTCGAGCGGCTCCGCGCGGCGTCGCGAGCCGCGCACGTGGCCGGTGCGACGAGGATGACCGGGAGCAGCAGCACCGCGGGGGAGCGCGGGACGGTGCAGGCGTCGGGCGACCTGCGCAGCGGCGCCTGGGAGGCGACCGTCCGGGCACCGCGGACCCGGCTCGAGGTGCGCAGCCGCTACAACACCACGTGGGTGCACGCCGACCGCACGTTCTGGTTGCGCAGCGGGTACACGCCGGCGTCCGCTCGCGCCGGCGCCCGTGGCTGGGTGCTGATGGAGCGGTCGGCCGGGGACCGGCTCCGCGACCAGCTCGACCCGGGCCGGGTCCTCGGCCGCGCCGCCGCACTGCGCCCCGCCGACGTCGCCCGGGTCCGCGCGGACGAGGACCGGTACGAGGTGGTCCTCGACGACGACTCCGGCGCCCGCACGACGTTCGTCGTGACGCGCCGGGGGACCCCCGTTCTGCGGTCCGTGCGTCTCAGGGGTGAGGGGGTCCGCGCCGACTTCGACCTGCGGCTCCTCCGCGAGCCGGTGGTGGTGGCGACGCCCCGACCCGACGAGGTGGTGCGACCGTGAGCCGCGACGACGCGGGGGCCCCGGGCCGGGCGGCACGTGCCGTCGTGCTCGTCATCGCCGTGCTCGCCGTCGTGGTCCTCTTGGCCGGGTGCGGCGGTGACCGCGAGCCTGCTCCGCGGCCCGCGGCACGGGCGACCTTGAGCATCGCGCTGACGGACTACTGCGGGACGCTCGAGAGCCTGCGTGACGCGAACGCCCACCCGCCGCCGGCGCGGGAGGTGGCCCGCACCCTCGGCCAGCGACTCCAGGTGCTCGAGCGCACGTACGACCACCTGGCGCGCCTGGAGACCGACCGGACGAGCGAGGCGGCCTACCGTGCCGTCACGCGCGACCTGGGCGCCGCGCGCGGGGCCCTCGAGAGCGCAGGAGGCGACCTCTCGAACGAGGGTGTGCTGCTCGCGCTCGCGCAGATGCGGGACACCCTCGCGCGGTCGTTCGCGACCCTCGACCCGCGCCTGCGTCGACGCTGCGGGATCACCGCCGAGGAGCTGGCCGGCACGCCGCTCGACCCGCCGACCACCCCGGGGTCCGGCCGCGCATGACGCCCCGTGCCCCGTCTCGGATACCGTGGGTCTCTCAACTGCCGCCTCCCACGCGGCCGAGGCGGAAGGTGGTCACGTGCGCGTCGCCCTGTTGTCGTACCGCAGCAAGCAGCACGTGGGTGGCCAGGGCGTCTACGTCGAGCACCTCAGCCGCGGCCTCGTCGAGGCGGGCCACGACGTCGAGGTGATCTCCGGGCAGCCCTACCCCGTGGGCCTCGACCCCAGGGTCCGGCTCACGCGGCTGCCCAGCCTCGGCATCTACGACGAGCCCGACCCGTTCAAGCCGCCCGCGCCCTGGACCCTGCGCAGCGTCCCCGACGTCGTCGAGTGGGTCCTCAGCGTCACCGGCGCGTTCGGCGAGCCGCTCACGTTCACGCTGCGTGCCGACCGGCACCTGCGCGAGCGCGTGGACGAGTTCGACGTCGTGCACGACAACCAGAGCCTCGGGTGGGGGCTGCTCGCGCTGCGTCGCCGGCTGCCGCTCGTGGCCACGATCCACCACCCCATCAGCCGCGACCGCAAGGTCGAGCTCGAGGCCGCCCGCGGCTGGCGCAGGCTCTCGGTCGCCCGCTGGTACTCCTTCGTCGGCATGCAGGCCCGGGTGGCCCGACGGCTGCCGTTCGTCGTCGGCGTGTCCACCGTGGCCACCGACGACACCGTCACCGACTTCGGCATCGACCCCGAGCGCATCCGCGTGGTGCCGCTCGGCGTCGACACCGATCTCTTCACCCCCGCCGAGGCAGCCGACCGCGTGCCCGGGCGCATCGTCGCCGTCGCGTCGGCCGACAAGCCGCTGAAGGGCGTGGCCCACCTGCTCGACGCGCTGGCGAAGGTCCGGGTCGAGCACCCCGACGTCGAGCTCCAGCTGGTGTCGACCGTGGAGCCCGGTGGGGCCACCGACCGACGCATCGACGCGCTCGGCCTGCGTGACTGCGTGACCACGCACAGCGGCGTGGAGGCCGAGCACATCGCCGACCTGATGCGCTCGGCCGAGGTCATGTGCGTCCCCTCGCTGTACGAGGGGTTCTCGCTGCCGACCGTCGAGGCGCTCGCCAGCGGCACCGCCGTCGTGGCCAGCCGGGCGGGCGCGATCCCCGAGGTCGTCGGCGACGGCCGGGGCCTCGCGCACGAGCCGGGCCAGGCGTTCGCGACGCTCGGCCCACCCCATGTCGAGGACCTCCTCCTTGGCCGCGAAGTAGCGGAAGAAGGTGCGTGGGGAGACCTCCGCGCGCTCGGCGATCGCCTCCACCGTGGTGGCGTCGAAGCCGTCGCGCGCGAAGAGCACCAGCGCGGCCTCCTCCAACGCCTGGCGGGTGGTCCGCTTGTGCCGCTCGCGTCGACCGGGCGGGGTCGGGGCGGAGGACACCGGCGTCAGTCCCCGGACATCGCGGCCCGGACCTGCTTCTCCGCGGTCGGCACCTCGAAGGTCGCGGCGGCACCGCTGCGCATGACCACGCGGTCCAGGTCGCCGGTGAAGGCGAAGGGGGTGGCGTAGTCCGGGCACAGCGGCAGGCCACGGTCGTGGCCGATGGTCAGCCCCACGGCGGCCGAGGACAGCTGGGGCAGGAAGAACGTGCCGCGGACCGGCCCGGTCGCGACGACCTCCTCGTCGATCGAGAGGTCCAGCCGCTGGGGGCCGTCGGCGTCCGCGGGGCGGAAGTCCAGCCCCACCACGTGGCTGCCCGCGGGGACCACGGTCTCCGCACGGACAGTGTCGGTGTGGTCGAGCAGCGCGAAGCAGGCGGTGGGCCGGCCGTCGAGCAGGTAGAGGCCCCAGCCGCCCTGGGAGTCGCCGATGGCGGCGAGCACCCCCTCGGCGCCGTCGTCCGGCACGTCGACGTGCGCGCGCAGCGAGAACCCGGCCCCGGCCGCCGGGAGCATCGGCTCGATCACCGGCGAGCCGCCGGGTCGGTACGTGGCCTCCTGCGGGGGCGGGAACTCCCCGGGGTGCAGGTGGAACATCGAGTTCGGGAACTCGAAGAGCGGGAGCACCTGGTTGCGGCCGGCCTCGGCCCACCACAGCCCCTCCATCCGGCGTACCAGCTCGGGGTGCTCGTTGGCGAGGTCGCGGTGCTCGGAGAAGTCGGTGGTGAGGTCGAACAGCGACCAGCGGTCGGTGGCGTGGTCGAAGCTGCCCTCGACGTGGTCGCGCTCGCCGAACTGGTTGGCGACGTGGTCGGTGACGGCCTTCCACCCGTCGAGGTAGAGGCTGCGCGAGCCCATCATCTCGAAGTACTGCATCCGTCGGTGCTCGTCCGCCGCGCCGTCACGGACGCTGGCCAGGAACGACGCGCCGTCCACGGGCTGCTGGCTGACCCCGTCCACGGCGTCGGGCAGGGCGACACCGGCCGCCTCGAGGATGGTCGGGAACAGGTCGACGGCGTGGGTGAACTGGCCCCGCACGGCGCCGGGGTCGGGCACGGCCGCCGGCCAGCGCAGCACGAGCGGCGCGCGCACGCCGCCGAGCCAGGAGTAGCGCTTCCACAGCCGCAGCGGGGTGTTGCCGGCCCAGGCCCAGCCCCAGGGGTAGTGGTTGGACGCGTCGTGCCCGCCGAGGTCCTCGATCTGGCCGAGGGCGGTCTCCTCGTCGGCCTGCAGGCCCACCCAGCCGGCGGCCTCGTTCGGGGTGCCCGTCGGACCGCCCTCGGCGCTCGCGCCGTTGTCGGACAGGATCATCACCACGGTGTCCTCGGCGACCCCGATCTCCTCGAGGAAGTCGAAGAGGCGACCGAGGTGGTGGTCGGTGTGGGTCATGAAGCCGGCGAAGACCTCCATGTAGCGGGCGTAGAGCCGCTGCTGGTCCTCCGACAGGGTCGACCACTCCGGCACCCACGACGGGCGGGGGGTCAGGACGGTGTCCTCGGGGACGACCCCGGCGGCGACCTGGCGGGCGAAGACCTCCTCGCGGTAGGCCTCCCAGCCGTGGTCGAAGGCGCCGCGGTAGGGCTCGACCCACTCCGGGGCGACCTGGTGCGGTGCGTGCGCGGCTCCCGTGGCCAGGTAGGCGAAGAACGGCTTGCGGGTCGTCGCCTGCTGCTGGTCCTGGATCATCCGGATGGTCTCATCCACGAGGTCCTCGGTGAGGTGGTAGCCCTCCTCGGGTGTCGCGGGTGCCTCGACGTGGTGGTTGTCGCGGACCAGCTCCGGCGCCCACTGGCTGGTCTCGGAGCCGAGGAAGCCGTAGTACTTCTCGAAGCCGACGCCCAGCGGCCACCGGTCGAAGGGGCCGGCGGCGGAGGTCTCCGTGCGCGGCACCAGGTGCCACTTGCCGACCGCCATCGTGTTGTAGCCGGTGTCCTTGAGCAGCCGTGCCATCGTCGCGGCGCTGCGCGGGATGCGGCCGGTGTAGCCGGGGAAGCCGAGCGCCGCCTCCTCCGTGACGCCCATGCCGACCGCGTGGTGGTTGCGGCCGGTGAGCAGCGCGGCCCGGGTCGAGGAGCAGACCGCGGTCACGTGGAAGCGCTGGTAGCGCAGCCCGCCACCGGCGACCTCGTCGATGCGGGGGGTCGAGATGCCCGAGCCGAAGCACCCGAGCTGGGCGAAGCCGACGTCGTCGAGCACGATCATCAGCACGTTGGGGGCGCCCTCCGCGGGTCGCGGGTAGGGCACGGGGCGGGACTGGGAGTCCAGGGCGGAGTCGACGACGTGCTGCGGCGGCAGGTGGCTCATGAGGGGCACAGTAGGACCGCCGAAGCCGTTGTGTCAGTCGTCTGACACTTTGATCGGGCTTCACGACTGCGAAGAACTAGAACGTGTTCCACCTGTCGAGACGGTCTATACG
>NZ_LUNH01000097.1:0-110894 GCF_001628525.1 Aeromicrobium sp. REDSEA-S38_B2
CTCCCCTGCCGCACTTGGCGGCTGCCGTGGCCGGGGTGTTCACGCCACAGACCGGGTCGCTGGTGCGGGCCCGCTGGACCCACCTGCTGCGCGACGACCGGCCGCTCCTGACCACGGCGTTCGCCATCGAGGCGGTCATCGACGAGGCCGTGTTCATCGTCGGGCCGGTGCTCGTCACGTTCCTGACCCTCCAGGTGGCCGACGTCGCGGGCCTCGCGACCGCTGCCGCCGCCGCGACGCTGGGCAGCTGGGCGCTCGCCGCGCAGACCGCGACCGAGCCGCCCGCCGGCGGTCACCGCACCGGTCCGCGCGTCGCGATGGGCTGGTCGGTGCTCGGCCCCGTGCTCGTGGCCGCGGTCGGCATCGGCGTCCTCTTCGGCTCGACCGAGGTACTGGTCGTCGCCTTCACGGAGGCCCAGGGAGAGCGCGGGGCGGCCGGGCTCGTGCTGGCGGTCTGGGCTGCCGGGAGCCTGCTCGCCGGTGTCGTCATCGGGGCGCTGCCCGCGCCGGCCGACGCCGTCGCGCGACTGCGGTGGACCGTCCTCGTCCTGGGTCTGCTGTTCGCGCCGCTGCTCCTCGCGCCCACGACCCCCTGGCTCACGGCCGGACTCTTCCTGGCGGGCGTCATGATCTCCCCGACCATGATCGCCGCGACGAGCGTCGTCGAGGAGTACGTCCCGCCGAGCCGCCTGACCGAGGCGCTCACCTGGACGAGCACCGGTCTGGCCGTCGGGGTCGCACCCGGCGCCGCCGTCGCGGGCGCCGTCGTGGACCGGTTCGGTGCCTCCGCCGGGTTCGCCGTGCCCCTCGTGGCAGGCCTCGCGGCGGCGGCCGTCGCCTGGTGGTTCCGACCGCCGCCCCGACCCGACCGTGCCCTCGTGCCCGGTGCCGTCGCGGACTAGGCTGTTCCGGGAGATGAGCACCTCCGCCGCACCGCCCCCCGACGCCCTGCTCGACGACGCCCCGCTGGACGAGCGAGCCGTCGCGCTCGTGCGACGGTGGGTCTCCACCACCGGAAAGCGGCGCAGCGACCCTGCCGCTCGACGCCTCGCGACGCTCCTGAAGGACCCGGCCGGACTCGACTTCACGATCGGCTTCGTCGACCGCGTCGTCCGACCCGAGGACGTCGACGTCGCGGCCCGCAACCTGCGTGACCTGGCGCGGTCGCTGCCGACGTTCCTGCCCTGGACCCAGCGGTTCCTGCTGCGCCTCGGCGCCGTCGTGTCGGTGCTGATGCCAGGCCTGGTGGTCCGGACGGCACGGGCCACGCTGCGACGCATGGTCGGCCACCTGGTGGTCGACGCACGTCCCGAGAAGCTGGGCCGCGCCATCGCCACGCTGCGTCGGCGCGACGACCGGCTCAACCTCAACCTGCTCGGCGAGGCCGTGCTGGGCGAGGCGGAGGCGGTGCGCCGCCGCGACCGCACCCTCGAGCTGCTGCGCCGCGACGACGTCGACTACGTGTCGGTCAAGGTCTCCGCGGTGGCCAGCCAGCTGTCGATGTGGGCCTTCGACGAGACCGTCGACCGGGTCGTCGAGCGGCTCGAGCCGCTGTACGAGGTGGCCGCCGAGCGTGGCTCGTTCATCAACCTCGACATGGAGGAGTACCGCGACCTCGACCTCACCGTGGCGGTGTTCACCCGCGTGCTCGAGGCGCACCCGCAGCTCGAGGCGGGGATCGTGCTGCAGGCCTACCTGCCCGACGCGCTCTCCGCGATGCAGCGTCTGCAGGGCTGGGCACGGGCCCGGCGCGAGGCGGGCGGCGCCGCCATCAAGGTCCGCGTCGTCAAGGGCGCCAACCTCGCCATGGAGCGTGTCGACGCGACCCTCCACGGTTGGCCGCTGGCCACCTGGGGCAGCAAGCAGGAGACCGACACCCACTACAAGCGGGTGCTGCGCTGGGCGCTCACGCCCGAGCGGGTCGACGCCGTCCGCATCGGCGTCGCCGGTCAGAACCTGTTCGACGTCGCCTACGCCTGGCTGCTCGCCGGCGACCGCGGCGTGCGCGACGCGGTCGACGTCGAGATGCTGCTCGGCATGGACGCCGGCCCGGTCGCCGCGGTCCGCGACGACGTCGGTGCCCTGCTGCTGTACACGCCAGTGGTGCACCCCGACGAGTTCGACGTCGCGATCTCCTACCTCGTCCGCCGGCTCGAGGAGAACGCCAGCCCCGAGAACTTCATGTCGGCCGCGTTCGACCTCGCCGACGACCCCGAGGCCTTCGAGCGGGAGGCGAGCCGCTTCCTCGACTCCGTCAAGGCCCTCGACGACGTCGTGCCCCCGCCGCACCGCGTGCAGGACCGCCGCACCGACGCGACCGACCACCACGTGCACGCGCACACGGACGGCTTCTCCAACACCCCCGACACCGACCCGTCCACAGCGGGCAACCGGGTGTGGGGACGTCAGGCGCTGTCGCGCTCCACGTACACGCAGGTCGGCCTGTCGACCATCGAGACCAACCGGGTCCACGGTCCGGCCTCGCTCGAGACGCTCGTGGTCGGTGCTCGCGAGGCCGGTCGCGACTGGGCTGCGCGGGGCGCCGAGGTGCGCGCCTGGATGTGAGCGAGGCGATCGACTTCGCCCACTACTACGCCGAGTCGGCGCGTCGGCTCGAGGTGGTCGACGGCGCACGGTTCGAGCCGGTCGCCCTCACCGTCGTCACGCCGCCGTGGAACTTCCCGGTCGCCATCCCCTGCGGCTCCGTCGTCTCCGCGCTCGCCGCCGGCAGCGCCGTCGTCATCAAGCCCGCGCCGCAGAGCCCCCGCTGCGCGGCCGTGATGGTCGAGGCGCTCTGGCAGGGAGGCGTGCCGCGCGACGTGCTGCGCTACGTCACCCTCGAGGAGGGCGAGCTCAGCCAGTCGCTCGTGTCCCACCGGTCGGTCGACCGGGTCATCCTCACCGGCTCCTGGGAGACCGCCGCCCTGTTCCGTTCCTGGCGGCCCGACCTGCCGCTGATGGCCGAGACGAGCGGCAAGAACGCGCTCGTCGTGACGCCCAGCGCCGACCTCGACCTCGCCGTGGCCGACCTCGTGAAGAGCGCCTTCGGGCACGCCGGGCAGAAGTGCTCCGCCGCCAGCCTCGGCATCCTCGTCGGCTCGGTCGCGACGTCCGAGCGGTTCCGTCGCCAGCTCGTCGACGCGGTCACGTCGTTGAAGGTGGGCTGGCCGGACGATCCCGACGTCTCCGTCGGACCCGTCGTCGAGGCACCGACGGGCAAGCTGCTCGACGCGCTCACCGTGCTCGGCGAGGGCGAGGAGTGGCTCGTCGAGCCCCGTCGCCTCGACGAGACCGGTCGGCTCTGGTCGCCCGGCGTCAAGGTCGGCGTCCAGCCGGGCAGCACGTACCACCGAACCGAGTACTTCGGTCCGGTGCTCGGCCTCATGCACGCCGCCGACCTCGACGAGGCGATCGCGTGGCAGAACGCCACCGACTTCGGCCTCACCGCCGGCATCCACTCCCTCGACCCCGACGAGGTCAACCGCTGGCTCGAGACCGTCGAGGCAGGCAACCTCTACGTGAACCGCGGCATCACCGGCGCGATCGTGCAGCGTCAGCCGTTCGGCGGTTGGAAGCGCTCCAAGGTCGGTGCCACGAGCAAGGCCGGCGGGCCCAACTACCTCTGCCACCTCGGCACCTGGCACCGTCGACCCCTGCGCCACGTGCCCGACGACGTGGCACTGGCGCCCGAGGTCGGCGCGCTGCTCGACGCCGTCGCCCCGCACGTGCTCCAGGACCCGCTGGCCCAGCTGCGCGCCGCCGCCGGGTCCGACGAGGTCGCCTGGCAGCGGGAGTTCGGCCGCGAGAAGGACGTCAGCGGGCTGGGCGTCGAGCGCAACGTGTTCCGGTACCGCGCCGGCAGCGTCCACGTGCGGCTGGGCGACGACCTCGTCCTGGCCGCCCGTGTGCTGCTGGCCGCCCGTCGCTCGGGTGCGACCGTCACGGTCTCCTCCCCCGTGCCGCTGCCCGACGGCCTCGCCGACGACCACGTCGTCGAGGACGCGCAGGCGTGGCTGCGTCGGATGGCCGGCGAGCGGCCGGGCGTGGTGCGCCTGCTCGACCCGTCCCTCGCCCGACCGCTCGCGGAGGCCGTCGAGGGCGACCCCGACGTCGCCGTGCACGCCGACGAGGTCACGTGGTCCGGCCGGGTCGAGCTGCTGCCGTTCGTGCGCGAGCAGGCCGTCACGATCACGGCGCACCGCTTCGGCAACCACGACCCCGCCTTCGACCGGGTGCTGCCCCGCTCCTGAGGTCTCAGCCCTGCTGCAGGCCCGGCGGCAGGGGTGCGCGCCAGCCCCGCCAGAGGGCCAGGAGGCGCCAGCCGACGCAGAGCGCCCCGGCGCCGACGTACGCCCACCAGCCGAGGCCGGCCCCGTGCGCGAGGACGGCGAGCAGCGCGCCGGCGAATGCCGGTGTCGCGTACAGCTCCTCGCGGAAGATCACGGGCACCCGCCCGGCGAGCACGTCGCGCAGGATCCCGCCGCCGATCGCGGTGACCATGCCCAGCAGCGCCGCGGGCAGGACCCCGAGGCCGTACTCGGCGGCCTTGACCCCGCCGGCCACGCAGAACACCGCCGCTCCGACCGCGTCGAGCACGGTGATCTGGGACTCCCGGCGTCCGAACGTCGGGTGGAAGGCGAAGACCACCACCGACGCGACGGCCGGCACGAGCAGGTAGCGCCAGTCCAGCAGGGCCGCCGGCGGCACGGCACCGATGAGCACGTCGCGCAGGACGCCGCCGCCGAGGCCCGTGACGAGTCCCAGCACTGCGGCGCCGAAGACGTCGAGCTCCTTGCGGACGGCCACGATCGCGCCCGTGCATGCAAACACCGCGATCCCGACCAGGTCGAGCGTCACGATCCACACCTCGGGCACACCGAGAGCCTAGGACGTCGCCCCGGTGGCGGGCGAGCGTGTCGCCGCAGCGGGGCCTCGACGGACGCCTACGATGGCAGTGCAACCAGTGGGAGGACGCTCGATGCGCGAACTCGGCCCCGATCGGCTCAGCGACGACGGACGGTACCTCGTCCTGCGCGAGCCCGGTCGACCGGAGCTGTTCCGCGTGCCCGTCGACCGGCGGCTCGCCGCCCTCGTCGAGGCCTCCCCCCGTGCCCGGGGCCGTGCCCACGGCCAGATGGAGATCACGATGGAGAGCAGCCTCACCCCGCGCGAGATCCAGACCCGGATCCGGCGCGGCGAGTCCCCCGACCAGGTCGCCGAGTCCGCCGGCGTGCCCACCGAGCAGATCGAGGGCTTCGCGACCCCGGTGCTCGCCGAACGTGCCTACATGGCCGAGCAGGCCCGCACCACGACGATCCGTCGCCGCCACGCCGCCGGACCGGGCGTGCTGCTCGGCGCGGCCGTCGACGAGAGCGTCGCGGCCCAGGGCGGCGTGCCCGAGGAGGCTGCGTGGGACGCGTGGCGACGCGAGGACGGTCGCTGGACCGTGCAGGTCTTCGCGCCCGACGCGCTCGAGCCGGCCCGGTTCTGCTTCGACGCCAAGAGCCGCTACGTCCTGCCCGACGACGAGGCCGCCCGCCTGCTCGTGGGCGACGTCGCCGCACCGGAGGCGACCGACATGGCCATCGCCGACGCGCTGCGTGCCGACGAGGAGCGGGTCGAGGAGCCGACGGCCCCCGAGGCGGAGCCGGAGGAGCAACTGCTCGTGCACCTGCCCGACGAGGCGCCGCACGCGCTGGTGCACTCGCTCAAGGAGGCCCGCGACCGTCGGGCCATGGAGCAGCTCTCCCTCACCGACGAGCCCGCTGCCGAGCCGGTGCGTCCTGCCCAGCGTCGTGACGAGCCGCAGGGCCGGGACGAGCCCCCGAGCGAGGCACCCGAGCCGGAGGTCGCGCAGGCTGACGACGACGTCGAGGAGCACGTGGCCGTCCCCGACACCGTCGCCCCGCGGGGCAAGAAGCGCCCCGAGCGTCGGCGGGTGCCGAGCTGGGACGAGATCATGTTCGGCGGCCGACCGGAGTAGCGGCCCCGCCGTTCAGGGGAACGGCAGGACGTCGGGCGAGAGCGCCGCGGCCTTGGCCGTCGCTGCGGTCATGCGCCGACGGTGGTGGCGCCGGCACAGCACCTCGTAGCCGACCGACGGGGTCGGTCGTTCGGGGTCGTCGACGTCGCCGACGACGATGACCTCGCCCTCGGTGACCATCACGCCGTCCTCCGTACGGGCGTTGTGCGTGGCGCGCTCCCCGCACCAGCACAGCGCCTCGACCTGCAGCGGCAGGACCCGGTCGGCGAGCTCGACCAGCCGGGCGGCTCCGGGGAAGAGCCGGGTCCGGAAGTCGGTGAGGATGCCGAAGCAGAACACGTCGATGTCGAGCTCGTCGGCGATCTTGGCGAGCTGGTCGACCTGCTCGGGCGTGTAGAACTGCGCCTCGTCGCACACCAGGTAGTCGATGCGTCCGCCGCGGGTCAGCTCGTCGACGACGTGCTCCCAGAAGTGCAGGTGCTCCTCGACCTCGGTGGCCGGCACCGACAGGCCGAGCCGGCTGGAGAGCGTCGCCTCGCCGGCGCGGTCGTGCGAGGCGAAGACGCGTCCGACCCGCCCGCGGGCCCGGTGGTTGTGGTCGAGCTGCAGGGCGAGGGTGCTCTTCCCGCAGTCCATCGTGCCGGAGTAGAAGATCAGGTCGGCCACGGGCTCATCCTCCCAGCGGGGTCACGTCGCGAGCAGCACGGGGATCCGCAGCTCGGCCTCGGTGACCGACCCGTGGAAGCCCTTCATGCGCATCTCGAGCGGGAAGTCGTCGGTGCTGAAGACCCCGAAGTCGCCGAGCGCGGCGACGACGACGTCGCCGACCCGTCCGGCGACCTCCGGAGCCAGGGGGCCGAACCAGTCGTCGAGCTCGTCGCGGGTGCGCACCACCGCCCGGTCGCCGCACGCGGCCCGCCAGCGCTCGGCGACGGCCTCGCGCTCCTGACGCGCCGTGTACAGGTGCCGGAACCGTGCCTCCCCGGCGAGCAGGTCGACACCCTCGAGCAGGTCGGGACGGTCGGCGACGTCGAACCGGCCCTCGGCCGGCAGGTCGACCATGCCGTGGTCGGCGGTCACGAGGAGCACGGTGTCGTCGGGCAGGAGGTCGCGCAGCTGCGCCGTCTCGCGGTCGACCGTGACCAGCACGTCGCGCCACTCCTGCGACGTCGAGCCGTGCGCGTGGCCCGCGTGGTCGAGCCGCGACTCGTAGGCGTAGACCAGCGAGCGGTCGGCGTCCTCGACGACGTCGGCGACGACGTCGAGACGCTCCCACACGGAGCCGACCCCGTGGAACGGCGCGCCACGCTGGCTGCAGAGCGTGAGACCGGAGCCCTCGAAGCGCGACTCGTTGACGCTGGCGGCGTTCAGTCCCGCCTCGTGGAGACGCTGGAGCACCGTGGGGTGACGCTGCCACTGCTGGGCGTCGACCGGCTGGTCCCAGGCGAGGGCGTTGAACCGACGGCCTGTCTCTGGCACCCGTGAGGTGTAGCCGACGACGCCGTGCGATCCCGCGCGCAGCCCGGTGCCGAGCGACGTGAGGCTCGTGACGGTCGTCGACGGCACGCCGCAGACGACGTCGGGGACCGAGGGCAGGGACGACAGGAACGGCGCGAGGTGCGCGTGCTCGCGCAGCAGCTGCTCCCCCATCCCGTCGACGAGGAGCACGACGTAGCGGCGCGCCTCGGGAAGGCCGAGCGTGTCGTGGAAGCCGAGGTCGGGTCCGGCGACGACGGCCGCGGCGGACGTCATGACCTCGTGCAGTCCGTGGCGGCCCGCGGGTCCGGGTCGGCTCATGCGGTGCCGCTCGTGGCGGCCGAGAGCCGCCGCGCGAACTCCAGCAGTCGCTCCACCGCCGCGCCGCCGTCGGCCGCGGAGCTGAGCCGCAGCGAGAAATCGTCACCCGTCAGGTTGCCGGTGTAGCCGTGGTCGGCGTCGCAGTCGGGGTCGCTGCACTGCGCCGGCTCGAGGTCGAGGTGCGACACGGCACCCCAGCCGATCGTGACCACGGCCTCCTCGAGTTTGCCCGACGTCGCGACCATGCGGGTGACGACCACCGACCGGATGCGGTGGATCGACACCGCCTCGCTCGTGGTGGAGGTGTAGGGCTTCGGGAGCAGGTCGTCCGGCGGGTGCTCGTCGGTGTGCACGAGCACCACGCGCGACGGCGTCATCACCAGGACGGTCATGTGACGGCGGATCTCGTCGCGCTCGAACGTCGGCTCGTGGTGCACGACGTGCGCGAGGACGTCCTCGCCGGCGAGGGCGTCACGGAGACCGGCGGTGACGATGTCGGGGTAGTAGCCGCTGCGGGCGATCTCGGTGAAGACGTCCGAGCTCGGGCCGGCGGGGCGCTCGCGTCGCATCAGGCCAGCGTATCCCTGCTCGGGGTGCTGAGTCGTCGCACGTACCGCTCCTCGCGCCGGTCGGTGGCGGGCACGATCTTGGCGCGCGCGCTGAGCGCCGTCAGCCCGCCCTCGTGGACGAGCACCGGCTCGAGGTCGAGCTCGGCCACCTCGGGGAGGTCGTCCTTCAGCGCCGCCAGCCGCAGGATGACGTCCTGGATGGCGGCGGTGTCGACCGGCTCCGACCCGCGGTACCCGTAGAGCAGCGGCGCGGACCGCAGGTCCTGGATCATCGACTCGGCGTCGACGTCGGTGAGCGGGGGGATGCCGTAGGCGCGGTCGCCGAGCAGCTCGCTCGACGCGCCGGCCAGGCCGAACGACACGAGCGGGCCGAAGAGGGCGTCCTCGGTGACCGTGAACGACAGCGGGATGCCCGCCGGTGCCGACCGCTGCACGAAGAACCGGGTGTCGGCGCGCATGCCGGGCCAGGAGGTCAGCTGGTCCCACGCCTCGGTCATGTCCTGGCGGTCCTGGATGTTGCGCCAGATGTGCGCGAGGTCGGGGCGTGCGCGCAGGTGCTCGCTGCCGGCCTTGAGGACGACGTCCCAGCCGAGCTGCTCGGCCGCGGCGATCGCCTCCTCCGGGTCGTGCACGTTGATCCACGTCCAGAGGTCGATGCCGTAGCAGGCGAGCAGCGCGTGCACCTGCTCCGTCGACAGGATCGCGCCCCGCGGTGCGTGCGAGAGGACGTCGCGCACGAGCGCACGGGCGTCGCCCGTGCGGATGTCGGTGTGAGCCCGGAACTCGCCGTGGTCGCGGGCGGCCCACTCGGCGTACGTGACCACGCGGGCCAGGGCGCGGACCGCGGACTCCGGGGCCGGGTACGACGGGACCGAGCCGCGTCCGGCCGAGCCACCCTGCACGTCGGGGACGCGCAGCAGCTCGGGGATGCCCTCGGTGCCGAGGAAGGTCGAGACGATCGGCTTGTCGGACTGCTCGCCGATCGACGCCAGCACGTTCGCGACCTCCTCGCCGGAGGTGTTGAGCGGCGGGATGTAGACGACCATGAGCGCGTCGATGTCGTCGGACGCGAGGGCCGTCTCGATGGCGACCTCGAAGTCGTCGGCGCCGGCGTCGGCACCGAGCGGGACGGAGTCGGCGACCTGCAGGCCGGTGGCGGTGGCCGCGTCGGCGACCAGCAGGCCCATGGCGTCGGAGTTGCCGACGACGCAGATCCGGTTGCCGCGCGGCAGCGGCTGGTGCGCGACGAGCTGCCCGACGTCGAACATCTCCTCGAGCGTGTCGACCTGCACGACCCCCGCCTGGCGGAACATGGCGTCGACGGCCGCCTGCGGCGCGGTGCTGCGCTTGACGGCGTGGCCGACCGGGACGCCCTGCGTCGAGCGACCCGACTTCACGGCGACGACGGGCTTGGACTCCGAGACGCGTCGGGCGATCCGCGAGAACTTGCGCGGGTTGCCGATGGACTCGAGGTAGAGGAGCACGACCTCGGTGTCGTCGTCCTCCTGCCAGTACTGCAGGAGGTCGTTGCCGGAGACGTCGGCGCGGTTGCCGGCGGAGACGAACGTCGAGAGGCCGAGACCACGCCGCGACACCGACTCCAGGATCGCCGTGCCGAGCGCACCGGACTGGCAGAAGAAGCCCACGCGACCCTGGGGCGGCATGGCGGTGGAGAGCGAGGCGTTCAGCTGGACGGCGGGTGCGGTGTTGATGACGCCGAGGCAGTTGGGACCCACCAGGCGCAGCCCGTAGGAGCGGGACAGGTCGAGCAGGGTGCGCTGACGCTGGCGACCCTCCGGGCCCTCCTCGGCGAAGCCGGCCGAGATCACGACGAGCCCGTGCACGCCCTTGGCGGCGCAGTCGAGCACGACGTCGTTGACCGACTCCGCCGGCACGGCCACGATCGCGAGGTCGACCTCGTGCGGGATGTCCTTCACGCTCTTGAACGCCGGCAGGCCCGACACGGCCTCCGCCTGGCTGTTCACGGCGTACACGCTGCCCTGGTAGTCCCCCAGCACGAGGTTGCGCACGATGGTCTGGCCGATCGAGCGCTGGCGGCGGCTCGCGCCGACCACGGCGATGCTGCGCGCGGCGAAGATCCGCTCGATCGAGGCGGCCTCGGCACGCTGCTCGCGCGAGCGCATGACGCCCACGGCGGAGTCGGTGGGGTCGATGCGGAACGAGAGCTGCTGCACGCCGTCCTCGACGACGCCCTCGACGGAGTAGCCCATCTCGCGGAAGACCTGCAGCATGCGGTTGTTGCTCGGCAGGACGTCGGCCGTGAACCGCTTGATGCCGCGCTCGCGACCCGCCTGCGCGAGGTGCTCGAGCAGCAGCTGCCCGACCCCGCGACCCTGGTGCGCGTCCTCCACCAGGAACGCGACCTCGGCCTCGTCGTCGCTGGTGGCGTCGTAGCGCCCGACCCCGATGATGTCGTCGTGCAGCGTGAGCACGAACGCGACGCGACGGTCGAGGTCGACATGCGTGAACCGCTCGACGTCGCGCGCCGAAAGCGTCGGGTACGGGGCGAAGAACCGGTAGTACTTCGACTCGTCGGAGACCCGGGAGTAGAAGGCGACGAACGCGTCGGTGTCCTCGGGCGTGATCGGCCGCAACTGCGCGACGCGACCGTCCTTCAGGAGGACGTCGGCGTCCCACGACGGCGGTCGTCCGTCCTCGTAGGTCGTGGGCTCTCGGTGCACTGCTCCAACCTACCGGTCGGCTGCTGCGTCCTCGCTCCACCCGAGCGCCGTAGAGTTCCCACGACGACACGCCGGGGCCGAGGTCCATCAGTGCGTCCCCTACGAGAGGCCGACCGTGACACCCATCGAAACGCTGCGGGTCATGGTGCGGCGAGGGGCCGGCAGCATCGAGCGCGCTCCCGGCTACCGTGAGGCCGTCGCGCAGATCCACCGGAGTTCGATCGACGAGGTCGATCGAGGGTTCCTCGTCGAGCTCTACTGGGCGACGAGGGACCTCTTCACACGCAACCAGGTCCTCAAGGCGCTCGTCCTTCGATGCGAGGAGCAGGACCTGGGGGACTTCTTCCTGGCAGCGATCAAGCGGGAGAAGATGCTGCACGACCTTCGTCTCACGGCGGTCCGCGGGTACGCCGCCCACGCCACCGAAGCAGAGGTCGAGCCATGGATGAAGCGGCTCTCGACGTCGCTCGCGAAGATCCCCGAGCACACGCCCGCAGCCTTCGACACGTACACACCGCTCCTGTCTCCGTTCGGCCTGCCCTACCTCGCGGACCGCTACGGCTACCGGTGCTTCGTCGACACCCTCGCGCAGGTGTGGAGCCAGTACGACGCGATTCCCGCCGAGTACGCACGGTTCAGGCCGACCTGGCGCATCGGCGCGGACGGCACCCTGGTCGACGAGCCGCTCGACGCGCCACCGCGCTGACGACGGTCACCTCGCCCCAGGCGCCGGTGCGGCGTGGCGACGCACCGGGCGCGAGCCGGGCCAGGGATGATGGGTGACGCCTGAGTGGAAGCCGGAGGACTCCGGCTCCTGAGTGATCGAGAGAGGTTGCATGGCCCGCAGCAGCACCCCGAGCCCCCCCGAGGAGTTCGACGAGCACATCATCGACACCGACATCACGGACGAGATGAATGCCAGCTACATCGAGTACGCGTACTCGGTGATCTACTCGCGGGCCATCCCCGACGCCCGCGACGGTCTCAAGCCCGTGCAGCGCCGCACGCTCTTCACGATGGACGACATGGGCCTGCGCAGCGACCGCGGCCACGTCAAGAGCGCCCGCGTCGTCGGTGAGGTCATGGGTCGGCTGCACCCGCACGGCGACGGCGCGATCTACGACGCCCTCGTGCGGCTCGTGCAGGCGTGGTCGATGCGTCTGCCCCTCGTCGACGGGCACGGCAACTTCGGCTCGCCGGACGACCCGCCGGCCGCGATGCGCTACACCGAGTGCCGCATGGACGCCGCCGCGGAGGCCATGACCGCGTCGATCGACGAGGACACCGTCGACTTCCGCCCCAACTACGACGGCCGCGAGCTCGAGCCGAGCGTCCTGCCGGCGTCGCTGCCGAACCTGCTGGTCAACGGCGCGTCGGGGATCGCCGTCGGCATGGCCACCAACATCGCCCCGCACAACCTCGTCGAGGTCGTGCAGGCCCTGCGCCACCTCATCGAGCACCCCGGAGCCGACCTCGACGACCTCATGCGCTTCGTGCCCGGGCCCGACCTGCCCACCGGCGGCAAGATCGTCGGTCTCGACGGCATCCGCGACGCCTACGCGACCGGCAACGGCTCGTTCCGCATGCGCGCGACCACCCGGATCGAGAACATCACGCCCCGTCGCAAGGGCATCGTCGTCACCGAGCTGCCCTACAACGTCGGCACGGAGAAGGTCGTCGAGGCGATCAAGAAGCTCGTGCAGGCCAAGAAGCTGCAGGGCATCTCCGACATCAAGAACCTGACCGACCGTCACAAGGGCCTGCACCTCGTGATCGAGGTGAAGAACGGGATCGTGCCCGAGGCGCTGCTCGAGCAGCTCTTCAAGCAGACGCCGATGGAGTCCTCGTTCTCGATCAACGCGGTCGCGCTCGTCGACGGGCAGCCGCGGACGCTGGGCCTCAAGCAGATGCTCGAGGTCTACCTCGACCACCGCTTCCAGGTCGTGCGCCGCCGCAGCGAGTTCCGTCGGGCGAAGGCGGCCGACCGGCTCCACCTCGTCGAGGGCCTGCTCGTGGCGATCGTCGACATCGACGAGGTCATCCAGCTGGTCCGCAGCAGCGACAACCGCGGCGAGGCGCGCACCCGCCTGATGGGCGTGTTCGACCTCAGCGAGGCGCAGGCCGACTTCATCCTCGACCGGACGCTCGGCAGCCTCACCAGGTTCTCCCGCATCGAGCTGGAGAAGGAGGCCGACGAGCTGCGCGCCACCATCGAGCAGCTCGAGGAGATCCTCGGCGACGACACCGTCCTGCGCGGCGTCGTCTCCGACGAGCTCGCCGAGGTCGCCCAGAGCTTCGGCACGCCGCGCCGCACCGTCCTCCTGGAGTCCGCGGGCCAGACCGTCACCGCCACGGCGTCGCTCGAGGTCGCCGACGACCCGTGCTTCGTGCTGCTGTCGGCGACCGGCCTGCTGGCCCGCACCACCGACGCGACGCCGTTCGGCGACGTCGGGAACCGCGCGAAGCACGACGTGATCGTCTCCGCAGTCGCGACGACGGCCCGCGGGCAGGTCGGCCTCGTGACGCAGGACGGCGTGGTCCACCGGCTCGACGTCCTCGACATCCCCGCGCTGCCGCCGACCGCGTCGGCGCCGCACGTGCAGGGGGGGATCCCGCTGCGTGAGCTGCTGTCGACCCCTGCCGCGCCGATCACGCTGATGTCGTTGTCCGACGACGGGCCCGGGATCGCCCTGGGCACCCGCGCGGGTGTCGTCAAGCGGGTCAAGCCCGACCCCGTCCTCACCCGCGACGCGTGGGAGGTCGTCAGCCTCGCCGACGGCGACGTCGTGGTGGGCGCCGCGCCGCTCGCGACGGGCGAGGAACAGCTCGTCTTCGTCACGTCCGACGCCCAGCTCCTGCGCTTCGAGGCCGGTCTGGTGCGGCCCCAGGGCCGTGGCGGCGGTGGGGTCGCCGGCGTCAAGCTCGCACCCGGACAGCGCGTCGTCGGCTTCGGCGTCGTCGGCGACGTCGACTCCGCGCACGTCCTCACCATCGCCGGCTCCGGTGACGCGCTCCCCGGCACGCAGACGGGCGCGGCCAAGGTCACGCCCCTGTCGGCCTTCCCGGCCAAGGGACGCGCCACGGGAGGGGTGCGCTGCCAGCGGCTCCTGAAGGGCGAGGACGGGCTGATCCTGGCGTGGGTGGGCGACGGCGTGCCCCTCGCCTGCGCCACGAGCGGGTCGCCGGTCGACCTGCCTGCGGTGGACCCCAGGCGCGACGGCTCCGGCGTGCCCGTGGCCCAGCCCGTGCTGGCCGCCGCGTCGCCCGCGGCACTCCTGCCGGGACTCCCCGTCGTGCGAGACTGACGCCGTGCGCCCTCTCACCCGAACCGCGTCCATCTCGCCGCTCCGGGCGGCCCTGCTGCCGCTCGCGCTCGTCCTCGCCGTGCTGCTCGCCGGCTGCACGGGCGGCGGTGACGACGGCGGCTCCACGGACACCGCCGCCGTGCAGAAGCGGCTCGACGCTGCCAAGAGGACCATCGACGACGCCGAGACGGTCGACGTCTCGCTGACGACGTCGTCGGTGCCGGACGGCGTGTCCGGCCTGCTCTCCGCGACGGGGAAGGGCAACCACTCCCCCGCCTTCGAGGGTGACGTGAAGGTCTCCTCCGGCGGTGCCACGCTGACCGCCAAGGTGATCGCCGTCGACGGCACCGTCTACGCGAACACGGGCATCACGCCGGGCTACCTCACGATCGATCCCGCGTCGCTCAAGGCACCCGACCCGGCGGGCCTGCTCGACCCCGACTCCGGTCTCACGAGCATCCTCGCCTCCACGGAGGACCTGAAGACGGGCGACCAGTCGCGCGACGGCCGCGACGTGCTCACCTCCGTCACCGGGACGCTCCCCGGCTCGGTCGTGGCCGACATCATCCCGTCGGCCTCCCGGCAGGGGACGTTCACGGTCACGTACCGGCTGACCGACGAGGACGAGCTGCGCGACGCCAAGATGACCGGGCCGTTCTACGGCGAGGGCTCGAAGGTCACCTACACGGTCAAGCTCGCCACGTCGGACGAGCCCGTCACGATCACGGCTCCCGCCGCGACCGGCGGCCGCTGACCCGTGGCGGAACCCCGCGGCCCCGGCGACGTCCGGCTGGCCTCGCGCACCTTGCTCGGCCTGGCCGCGGTGGCCATCGCGTTCGCGGCGGCCGACACGTACGTCGTCGTGCTCGCGCTGCCCGACATGATGTCGGCGAGCGGCCTCGACGTCGACGAGCTCCAGCGCGCGGCCCCGATCGTCTCGGGCTTCCTGCTCGGCTACGTCGGGGTGCTGCCCCTCATCGGACGGATCTCCGACCTGCGCGGCCGGGTGCCGGTGCTGCTGGGGTCGCTGGTCGTCTTCGCCGTCGGGTCCCTGGTGACCGCCGCGGCCTACGACCTGGAGACCATCGTCGCGGGACGTCTCCTGCAGGGTGTCGGGGGCGGCGGGCTCATCCCCCCGACCCTCGCGCTGGTCGCGGACCTGTGGCCCCCGAAGCGGCGCGGCCTCCCCCTGGGCGTCGTGGGTGCGGTGCAGGAGCTCGGCAGCGTCCTCGGACCGCTCTACGGCGCGGTGGTGCTGGCGTTCGGGTCGTGGCGTGACATCTTCTGGGTGAACGCCGCCGTCGGCCTGCTGCTCGCCGCGGTCATGCTGCGGCTGCGGGACGCGGCCCCGTCGACGGAAGAAGCTACGGCGACCGACCGTGGTCGCCCCGACCTGCTGGGCGCCGGCCTCCTCGCCCTCTCGCTGCTCGGTCTGTCGCTCGTGATGCTGGAGCCGCAGCGGCTCGTCACCGGCGTCACCTCGGGCCTGGCGTTCCTGCCGGTCACCGGCGACTCGCGGTGGCTGACACCCGTCGCGCTCGTCACCTACGCGCTCGCGGCGCTTCTGCTGGTGCGGCAGGCCACCGCCCGACGGCCGCTCGTGCAGTGGCGCAGCTGGGGCGAGGTCGCGCGCAGCACCGACCTGGTGGGCGCGGGTCTGCTCACGCTGGCGCTCGCCGCCGTCATCATCACGTTCGCCTCGGCCGAGCCCGAGTCGGGCGCGATCTCGCCCGCTGCCCCCTGGCTGCTGCCGGTGGCCGCGGCGGCTGCGGCCGGCTTCGCCTACCGCCAGCGGACCGCCGCCACACCGCTCGTGCCGCGCGGCGCCCTCGCGTCCCGCCCCGCCTGGGGCGCGCTGGTGGTCTCCTTCGTCGTCGGCGCCTCCCTGATCGCGGCGCTCGTCGACATCCCGTTCTTCGCCCGTCTCACCGTCTACCGCGACTCCCAGCTCGACGCCGCGCTGGTGCTCGTCCGGTTCCTCGTGGCCCTGCCCGTCGGCGCGGTGATGGGCGGCTGGCTGCTGCGTCGCGTGCCCGCCGCGTGGATCACCGCCGCGGCGATGCTGATGAGCGCACTCGCCTTCCTGCACATGGCGACGTGGGACGCCCAGTCGCTCGCGAGTGGGTGGGAGACGCTCTCGCTCGTCGCAGCGGGTCTCGGCTTCGGCCTGGCGATCGCCCCGGTGAACGCGGTGCTGCTCGAGCACACCGCCGACGCGGTGCACGGGGTGGCGAGCGCCCTGCTGATCGTGGCGCGCATGGTGGGCATGCTGATCGGCATCTCCGCGCTCACGACCGTCGGCCTGCGCGCCTTCTACGCGGCGTCGGAGAAGATCCCCCCGGCATCGGAGGTGTGCTCGGGCGCGGTCCAGCTGTGCCAGGCCTACCGCGACGAGGTGCGCGACGCCGGGATCGCCCAGCTGCACGCGGTGTTCGTCGGGGCGGCCGTCTGCGCTGCGGTCGCAGCGGTCCTCGCGCTGTGGTTGTTGCGTGAGGCACCTAACAGGCGGGCGCGAAACACCGGCGGTACGATGCCGGTGTGACGGACTTCGACGATCTTCTCGCAGCCAACCGGACCTTCGCCGACTCCTTCTCGCTCACCGGCTTCGACGGCATCGCGCGTGCCGGCGTCGCCATGGTGACGTGCATGGACTCGCGCATCGACCCCCTCGGCATGATCGGCCTCCAGCCCGGTGACGCCAAGATCCTGCGCAACCCCGGCGGTCGCGTCAACGACCCGGAGCTCGTAGCCCTGGTCCTCGGCTCGCACCTGCTGCAGGTCAAGCGCGTGCTCGTCGTCGAGCACACGCGGTGCGCGATGGCCTCCTCCACCGAGGAGCAGATCCACCAGCGGGTCTCCGACAGCACCGGCACCGACGCCACCTGGATGTCGATCGGACCGATCTCGGACCAGAAGCGCCAGATCCGTGCCGACGTGCACCGCGTGACGTCGCACCCGCTCATCCCCGACAGCGTCGAGGTCGGCGGCTTCATCTACGACGTCGACACCGGTCTGCTCGAGCAGGTCGTCTGACGACCCCTGCGTCCCCAGGACGACTGCACGACGCCCTCCTCCCGGCCTGGGAGGAGGGCGTCGTCGTGCGGGGACCGTCTCCGCAGCCGTGGTCAGTCGAGGCGGGTGCCGTCGAGGCCGAAGGTCCCGCGTGTGGTCGTGGAGCCGTCGGTGACGTCGACGACCAGTCTCGGCTCGGTGCCGCTCGTGACGACGTGCAGCTGCACGTCCGGCGACGCGTCCGGACCCACCTCGAGCAGCGTCGTCTCCACGATGTCCTGGACCACGGACGGGGCGACGTCGGCCAGGTCGACGGGTGAGGCCGCCGGGTCGAGCCCGGTCGGCTCGCCGACCGGCTCCCACTCGACCCCTCGGAAGACCCACTGACGGGCGGTCGTGCCGTCGACGACCGTGGCGGTGCCGCTGCCGTCGCGCACGTCGTACGTGGTGACGGTCGCCGCGCCGGCGTCGTCGTCGAGGTCCGCGACCTGCAGGTCCCACCACGTCGCGGCGTCGGGCACCGTCACGCCGTCCTTCTCGGTGTAGCCGTCGTCCGCGAGCCCGACGTCGTCGGAGGACCCGGAGTCGAAGCCGTCGTCGATGGAGCCGGCGACGCCGACGAACACCACGACGGCGACGATCAGCGGCACGAGGAAGACCGCGATGACGGCGATGACGCCGCACCCGATCTTGCGCTCCGTCGTCCACCCGCTGGGCTGCGGGCCCGCCGCGGCTCCCGAGCCGGAGCCGCCGTAGGAGGGCGGCGCCCAGCTGGGACCCTGCCCGGCCGAGGCTGGCAGACCTGCCGAGGGAGGCGGCAGGGACGGGGCCGAGGGGGTCGGCAGGTCCCGCGGGGCGACCGGGTCGAGGTCGGCGACCGGGGGCGGCATCCCGAAGGGCGGTGCACCCAGGTCCGGCGAGGTCGGCGTCGGCGGGCGGCTCTCGAGGTCGCGCAGGACCATCGCGAGGTCGCCCTTGGTGGAGGCGGCGTCGATCTGCTCGAGGCGCAGGGCCCGGTCGGCGGCCGTGATGCGACCCTCCGCGTACGCCTCGTCCACCATCCGGCGTGCCCGCCGACGGTCGCCGCGGCTGGCGCCGCTGGGGTCGCTGATGTCGCTCACGGCGGCAGCGTAGCGGGACGGACGTCCGGTTCCGGTCAGGCGTCGATCAGGTCGGAGTCGACGTCGTAGGCGCTCTGCACGATGAACTCCTTGCGCGGCGCGACCTCGTTGCCCATGAGGAGCTCGAAGACCGCCGCGGCCTGCTCGGCGTCGTCGACGGTGAGCCGACGCAGGGTGCGATGGCGGGGGTCCATCGTGGTCTCCGCCAGCTGGTCGGCGTCCATCTCGCCGAGGCCCTTGTAGCGCTGGATGGGGTCCTTCCAGCGGACGTTGCGCCGCTTCAGGTCCGCCAGCGTGCGCTGGAGCTCCGCGTCGGAGTAGGTGTACTGGTACTTGTCCTGCCCCTTCTTCGGGTTCGTCAGCTCGATGCGGTGCAGGGGCGGTACGGCCGAGAACACCCGACCCTGCTCGACGAGCGGGCGCATGTAGCGGAAGAAGAGGGTGGCCAACAGGCAACGGATGTGGGCGCCGTCGGAGTCGGCGTCGGCCATGAAGATGATCCGGCCGTAGCGGGCCTGGTCGAGGTCGAACGTGCGCCCGGACCCCGCACCCACGACCTGGATGATCGAGGAGCACTCGACGTTCTTCAGCATGTCGCCCACGCTGGCCTTCTGGACGTTCAGGATCTTGCCGCGGATCGGCAGCAGCGCCTGGAACTCCGAGTCGCGCGCCGACTTCGCCGTGCCGAGCGCCGAGTCGCCCTCGACGATGAACAGCTCGGTGCGCTCGGCGTCGCCCGCGCGGCAGTCGGCCAGCTTGGCCGGCAGGGCACTGGACTCCAGGGCGTTCTTGCGGCGCTGGTTGTCCCGCTGCTGGCGTGCCATGAGACGGGTCCGCGACGCGGCCACGACCTTCTCCATCACCTGCCGCGCCTTCGCCTTCTCGGCCGCCTTCGTCGACGTCAGGAACGCCTTGAGCTCGCGGGAGACGACCTGGTTGACGATGCGCGTGACGGCCGGCGTCCCGAGCACCTCCTTGGTCTGTCCCTCGAACTGCGGCTCGCCGAGCCGCAGTTCGAGGGACAAGGTCTTCGTGACGCCCCGCTCGAAGCCCTGCACGTGCGTGCCGCCCTTGGGGGTGGCGATGATGTTGACGAACGAGCGCAGCTCCGACTCGTAGCCGGTGCCCCAGCGCAGGGCGACGTCGACGCCCAGCTCGCGCTCGACCTCCTGCGGCGTCATGTGTCCCTTGCTGTCGAGCACGGGCACGGTCTCCTTGAACGACCCCTCGCCCTGCAGGCGCAGCACCTCGCTGACCGGCTCGTCGGGCGCCAGGAAGTCGCAGTACTCGGTGATGCCGCCGTCGTGCTTGAACGACTCCTCGACCGGCTCCTCGCCCCGCTCGTCGCGCAGCACGATCTGCAGGCCGGGCACCAGGAACGACGTCTGGCGCGCACGGTTGACCAGCTCGTCGTAGGCGAAGGTCGCGGTCTTGATGAAGATCTGCGGGTCGGCCCAGTAGCGGACCCGCGTGCCCGTGACCGTCTTCTTCACGCGTCCGCCCTTGTGCAGCGTGTTGTCGGGCGTGAAGTCCGCGGCGGGGCCCTCACCGGCGAAGACGCCGGGCTCGCCGCGACGGAACGACATCGACCACGTGGCCCCGGACTTGTCGACCTCGACGTCCAGGCGCGAGGAGAGCGCGTTCACGACCGAGGCGCCGACACCGTGCAGACCCCCGGTCGCGTTGTAGGAGCCACCGCCGAACTTCCCGCCCGCGTGCAGCTTGGTGTAGACCACCTCGACGCCGGTCAGGCCGGTCTTCGGCTCGATGTCGACGGGCACGCCGCGGCCGTTGTCGCGCACCTCGACCGAGCCGTCGGCGTGCAGGACGACGTCGATCCGGTCGCAGTGCCCCGCGAGGGCCTCGTCGACGGAGTTGTCGATGATCTCCCACAGGCAGTGCATGAGACCGCGGGTGTCGGTGGAGCCGATGTACATGCCCGGACGCTTGCGCACGGCCTCGAGGCCCTCGAGGACGAGCAGGTTGCGAGCGTCGTAGGTCGACACGTCCAGGACCTCCAGGAGACGTAGGGGGGATCGTGAGACGTCCGGGCTGCCCGCGTGACGGGCGGACGACGTCCCGCTGCCAGCCTAGTCAGCGCCCCGTCGGTGACCCGTCTGACACGCGGCACGCCGACGTGCGTCCGGGCGTTTGACCCTGCTCGGCAGTATCTATGTCGTATGTCACCTGGGCCTGTGCGGAACAGGCCGCCGTGGTTGGATGTTGTGACAGACGTACCCCCGACGCCGCTGAGGAAGAGAGAACATCATGGCTGCAGTCGCCGAGCTTCCCGGTCTGAACGCGACCGACCGTTGCGACCGGTGTGGAGCACAGGCGTACGTCCGCGTCGAGCTCGCCGGCGGAACCGAGCTGCTCTTCTGCGCACACCACGCCCGCGAGCACGAGGACAAGCTGCGTGAGATCGCCGTGTCGATCCACGACGAGACGGGCCGCCTCGCCGGCGTCCCCGCCCCGGCCCCCGACACCGAGGTCTGAGACCACGGCCGGACGCCGAGGCCTGAGACAGGCTTCGTCCGAGAGCCCCTCGCCGCACTGCGGCGAGGGGCTCTCGTCGTCTGGACGTGCGGGACGAGTCGACGCGTGCCACGCTCGCCGCACCCGGTCGGCAACGCGTCGACCACTGTCCGAGGAGTCCTCATGCAGATCGGTACCTCGCTCTTCCTGCTGGCGGTCGGCGCGATCCTGTCCTTCGCCGTCCAGGACCGCATCAGCGGCGTCGACCTGACGATGGTCGGCTACATCCTCATCGCCGTCGGCGCGCTCGGTCTGGTGCTGTCGCTCATCCTCGGCACGCGCACGCGTCGCGACCTGCCGCCGCCCCGCTGACCGTCCCGGTCGCCGCCGGAGGCTGGCCAGCAACCCGAACACGTTGCTAACGTCATCCACATGAGTGTCGGGGAGGGGCCGGTGGCCCAGGATCCGTTCTGGGGCGTCGTGCGTCGGCGTCGTCCCGACGTCGACCTGGTGCTCCTCACCGGCCGCTCCCCGCTCGACCCTCCCCCGGCCGAGCCGGACGACGCGATCACGCTCGACGAGGCGCGGAAGATCGAGCGTGGCGTCGACGACGCGTACGCGTCGATCCGTCACCTGCTGCCGCCGGACACGCCGTCGCCGACGCGGCTCTGGCGGGCGGCCGACGGCGGACACGCGTACCTGAACGAGAAGGCGCTGCGTGGCCTGGCCGGACCCCGCGCCGTGGTCACCCTCCGTGCCCTCGCACGCTCCCTGCAGGAGCGTGGTTGGGAGATCGGGGCGACGGGCGACGAGCACCGGCCGCACCTCATGGCCACCAACGGCTGGATCGACCTCGACGTCCGCAGCGGCGCCGCGGCGACGCAGCTGCTCATGGCCGGCCCGGTCGTGCCGGTGCGGGCCGACGACCTCGCGACCCTGAAGGCCGAGCGATGAGCAGCGTCGAGGCCGACTGGAACGCCATCACCGCCGCAGCCAGGATCTGGGACGGCGCGGCCGACGGGCTCGACGGTGCGTGGCGACGACTGCACGGCACGACCGGCTCCCCCATGGCGCCCGACGTCGCAGCGGCCTTCGAGACGTTCCGCGAGGCGTGGGTCGACGAGGTCAAGGACGTCGCGACGACCGCGCAGGCGCACGCGGAGTCCCTCGACGACGCCGCCGCGACCTACTCGGCCGTCGACGACGCCGCCTACCAGCGCATCAGGTCGCTGATGCCGTGGTCGTACCGCGACAGCAGCATCGACCCCGACGGCGGTCCGCCGCCGATGCCGACGCCCTCGGCGGGTCCGAGCCCCACCCCCGCTCCCCCGGCCGACTCGGCGCCCGCCACGCCACAGCCCTCGCCCGGCCCGTCGCCCACGCCGTCGCCCAGCCCGACGGGAGGTGACTGACGTGGCCCTGGTGCGAGTCAGTCAGCCCGACCCCTTGCGCACGGAGTCCTCGGCGGTCGCCGCCGTCACCAACGGGGTGCGTGCGACGGGTGAGAGCGTCAGTGACGCCCAGGAGTCGCTCGCCGGGCAGGGCACTCCGTCATCGTGGTCGGGCGACGCGTCCGAGGCCGCCCGCAACGAGTTCACCGCCTTGTCCGGTCGCCTCGACTCCGCCTCGGCGGCATTCGTACGGGCCGTGACCGTGCTCGACGCCTTCGACGACACCGTCCAGACCCTCAGGTCGCGGAGGCTCGACCTGCTCGAGCAGGTCTCGAACCTCAACGGCCGCATCGACACCTACGACGCCGATGTCGCCGCGTCGGACAGGGACGACGCCACCGCGCAGGAGGCGCTCGTCCAGAGGTCGGCCAACCTCGAGCGCGAGGCCACGGCCCTCCAGGCCGACGTCGACGCCTGGAACCGCGACCAGGAGTCGGCCGAGCAGACCGTGATCACGGGACTCCAGGGCGTGGACACCGTCGCTGAGGGCGCGAGCGCGGCGTCGGACCCGAACCGTCCCGACGCCGACGCGCTGGCCGACCAGCTGCAGCAGCGCGTGGACGCCGGCGACCCGGAGGCCGTCGCCGACTGGTGGAGAGGGTTGAGCCCCGACCAGGTCGCCGCGCTGGTCATGCACTCCCCTCAGCTCGTCGGCAACGCGGGAGGCGTCCCGAGCGAGGTCCGCGACGAGGCCAACCGGACGTCGATGCTGAGCGACATCGACTACCTCACCCAACGTCGCGACGACGGCCAGCTGACGGAGCTCGAGCGCCAGCAGCTGATGAATGCCGAGGACGCGCGCTCCGTGCTGGAGGAGAACGCCGATCGTGTCGACCCCGAGACAGGTGAGGACCAGGCGTTCCTGCTGGTGTACCGGCCCGACGCGTTCAACGGCGACGGTGGCGTCGCCATGAGCCTCGGCAACCCCGACACCGCGGACGACGTCACCTCGTTCGTGCCCGGCCTCACCAACGAGGCGACGTCGCTCGGCTCGAACGTCAGCTCCATGGAGCGGCTCATGGACCTGGCCGACGACAAGAACGGTGATCGGACCGTCGCCGCGATCACCTGGATCGACTACGACGCACCCAGCAGCGCCGAGGGCCTCACCGACGACCCCTGGGACTTCGTCCAGGTGGCCGGCCAGGGCAAGGCCACGGACGGCGGCGAGAGGTTCGCGGACTTCGTCGACGGGCTGCGCGCGAGCGACCACCGTCCACCCGGCGAGGATGCCCACTTCACGGCCATCGGACACAGCTACGGCTCGACCACCGTCTCGCACGCCGCCACCGACAACGACCTCCAGGTCGACGACATGGTCCTCATCGGCAGCCCCGGCACCGGCTCCGCCCAGACCGCGACCGACCTGATGCCGGAGGGCCACCTGTTCGTCGGCTCCGCGGACTACGACCCGGTGACCCTGCTGGGCGCGCCGGGCATCGGCGCGCTGGGGCACGACCCGGCGCAGGCCGACTTCGGGGCTCACCGCTTCGAGGTCGATCCCGGGTCGTACCGTGTCCAGGACCTGCTCGAGAACCACTCGTCGTACTTCAACGAGGGCTCGACGTCGCTCGACGCGATGGCAGACGTGGTCGCCGGCCGCACGCCCGACGAGGTGGAGGGCCGCACCCTCGGAAACACGCAGCCCCTCGACACGCTCCTGGTCGGGACGAGCCTCGCCTCGGGCGGTGAGCAGGTGTGGAACGGTGTCGAGTGGACGGGCGAACGCGTCGCCGACGGGGCAGGCTGGGCCTGGGACCGGGCGAAGGACGCCGGCAGCTGGCTGAACCCCTTCGACTGAGAGGCCGGGATGAGACGTTCGAGGATCGTGGTGGGAGTCGTGATGATGGCCAGCCTGTTCGGGTGTGGCGGTGGTGGCGGCGGGGCCGACGACCCGGCGGACGCCGAGCGCGTGGCCGCGCAGACCCGCAGCGCCGCGCAGGAGACGTTCGACGCCATCGGTCGAGGCGTGGAGGTGCTCGGCTACACCAGCACCGGCGCGGGCCGCTGGGTGATCTGCGGCATGGAACCCAGTCCCAACGGCACGCAGTACGTGGCAGAGATCGCCGTGACCCAGAGCAACGTCCCGCCGTCGCAGTACGGTGCCGTCGTCCGCGAGCAGGCCGAGGCGCAGGGCTGGAGCGTCGAGCAGGTCGCCGGCGACACCCTCGAGGGCCGCAAGGACGGGTTGCGGCTGCGCGCCCAGTACGGGTCCGCAGCCATGAACCTCTCGGTCCGGAGCCGGTGCCTGGACGTGCCGAAGGACGAGATCCGTCGACTCACCGACCTCCCGAAGGACGAGCTGGGAGTCGAGCCGCCGGCCTGACCGCGCCGCACGGACAGGGTCCGACCTTCGGCTGATACACGACCACGGCCCGCCTCGAGGATCTCGGGGCGGGCCGTCGTCGTGTCGGGCTGTGGGCTCAGTCCAGGTAGTCGCGCAGCACCTGCGAGCGGGACGGGTGGCGCAGCTTGCTCATCGTCTTGGACTCGATCTGGCGGATGCGCTCACGCGTGACGCCGTAGACCTTGCCGATCTCGTCGAGGGTCTTCGGCTGGCCGTCGGTCAAGCCGAAGCGCATCGAGACGACGCCCGACTCGCGCTCGCTGAGCGTGTCGAGCACCGCGTGCAGCTGCTCCTGCAGCAGCGTGAACGACACGGCGTCGGCCGGGACGATCGCCTCGGAGTCCTCGATGAGGTCACCGAACTCGCTGTCGCCGTCCTCGCCGAGGGGCGTGTGCAGCGAGATCGGCTCGCGCCCGTACTTCTGGACCTCGACGACCTTCTCCGGCGTCATGTCCAGCTCGAGCGCCAGCTCCTCCGGGGTGGGCTCGCGGCCCAGGTCCTGCAGCATCTGGCGCTGCACGCGGGCCAGCTTGTTGATGACCTCGACCATGTGCACCGGGATGCGGATCGTGCGGGCCTGGTCGGCCATGGCGCGGGTGATCGCCTGGCGGATCCACCACGTCGCGTACGTGGAGAACTTGAAGCCCTTGGTGTAGTCGAACTTCTCGACCGCACGGATCAGACCCAGGTTGCCCTCCTGGATCAGGTCGAGGAAGAGCATGCCGCGGCCGGTGTAGCGCTTCGCGAGCGAGACGACCAGACGCAGGTTGGCCTCGAGCAGGTGGTTCTTCGCCCGACGACCGTCGACGACGATCCAGTCGAGCTCCTCGCGCGTCTTCTCGGAGATGCGGCCGCCCTTGCCGAGCTTCTCCTCGGCGAACAGGCCGGCCTCGATCCGCTTGGCGAGCTCGACCTCCTCACCGGCGGTGAGCAGGGAGACCTTGCCGATCTGCTTGAGGTAGTCCTTGACCGGGTCGGCCGTGGCGCCGGCGACGAGCACCTGCTGCACCGGCTCGTCGGACTCGTCGGCGGCCGACAGCGTGAAGCTGGACTCCTCGTCCTCCTTCAGCGTCGGGTCGTTCTTGAGGTCCTTGACGAACTCCTCGTCGGAGATGTCCGGCAGGACCTTCTTGCCCTGGGCGTCGACCTTCGCGGCCTGACCGCCCTCCGGCACGTCGAGCGCGTCGGCGATGTCGACGGGCGCGTCGGCAGTCTTCTTCGCCGCGGCCTTCTTGGCCGGCGCCTTCTTGGCGGCCGTCTTCTTGACCGGCGCCTTCTTCGCGGGAGCGGGGGCGGCGGTCTTCTTGGAAGTCTTCGTCACGGGCTCTTCTGATCTCGCGGGTGGGCTGGACGATCGTGCTGCGCGCTACCCCGGACGGTCTCGGCGAGGGGGTCGACGACGGTTCCGGCGTGGCGGGACGGCAGGATCTGACACCTGCGTCCGATGACGGAACTCACCGAGGACTCACCTCCCTGACCTGTCTGAGGGCGCACCAAAGAGGCCTGCGGTCAACCTCTGCGTGACCCAGTGTGCCACGGGACACAACCGGCGTGGTCGGACCCCCTGGATGGTCCGCGCGCCCTGCGACCTCAGTCGAGCGGCCAGGTGTGCACCGGCTCGTTGGTGTGCATGAGCTCCGCGTAGCGCCGGGTGACGGCACGCAGCGCCTCGGTGCGGTCACCCGTCCGCCCCAGCTCCTGCTCGACGGCCGAGACCAGCCAGGTCGCGCCGTTGGCGCCGCGGACGCACCGCTGCTCCACGACGTCGAGCAGCCGGTCGGAGACCGCCGCGTCGACGCCCATCTGGGCGAGACCCTCGTGCGCGAGCGGCAGGAGGTGACGCAGCACCAGCTCGCGGACGGAGACGGTGCCGACCGACGGCCAGTACTGGTCGGCCTCGATGCCCACCCGCGCCGCCTGGTGGAAGTTCTCCTCGGCCGCCTTGAACGAGAGCTGCGACCAGACCGGACGCTCGCTCTGGCGCATCACCTGGACGAGGCCGTAGAACAGGGCCGCGTTGGCGACCGTGTCGACCACCGTCGGACCGGCGGGCAGCAGTCGGTTCTCCACCCGCAGGTGCGGACGACCGTCGCTCACGTCGTAGATCGGCCGGTTCCACCGGTAGACGGTCCCGTTGTGCAGCAGCAGCTCGGCGAGCGACGGGACGCGCCCGGCCTCGAGCTCGGCCACCGGGTCCTCGTCCTCCACGATCGGCAGCAGCGCCGGGAAGTACCGGACGTTCTCCTCGAAGAGGTCGAAGACCGAGGTGATCCACCGCTCGCCGAAGAAGACCCGCGGCCGGACGCCCTGAGCCTTCAGCTCCTCGCTGCGCGTGTCGGTCGCCTGCTCGAACAACGGGATCCGCGTCTCGTGCCAGAGCTGACGGCCGAGGAGGAACGGGGAGTTGGCGCCCACGGCCACCTGGACGCCGGCGATGGCCTGCGCGGCGTTCCACGTGGCCGCGAAGTCGTCGGGCTCGACCTGCAGGTGCAGCTGCGTGCTCGTGCAGGCCGCCTCGGGCACGATCGTGTCGGCCGTGGTCTCCAGCCGGTCGACCCCGTCGATGACGATCGCGATGTCCTCACCACGCGCCGAGAGGATCTGGTCCGACAGCAGGTGGTAGCGCGGGTTCGGCGACAGCGACTCCTGACCGAGGTGCTCCGAGCGCAGCGTCGGCAGCACCCCGACCATCAGCAGTCCGGCCTCGGCGCGTGCCGCCTTCCCCTGCGCCTCGTTGAGGTCGCGGCGGACCGTCCGCTCCAGCACGGCGAAGCCGTCACCACTGGCCGGCTGCGGGGGGACGTTGATCTCGATGTTGAACAGCCCGAGCTCGGTCTGGAACGCCTCGTCGGCGATCGCCTCCAGCGCCTCGGCGTTCCTCATCGCAGGGTCGCCGGCGTCGTCGACGAGGTTCAGCTCGATCTCGACGCCGATCTGCGGCTCGCCCACGGAGAAGTCGTGCTCGGAGAGCATCCGGGCGAACACGTCGAGGCAGCGTCGTACCTTCTCCCGGTAGCGCGTCCGGTCCTCACGCGTGAAGGTCCTGTCGTCGACGTCCTGACCCATGCGTTCACCCTAGGGGCGACGCTCGTCCCGTGCGCGTCATCGCAGCGAGCCCGCACCCGCGTAGGCCGCACGGACGATCTCCCGCAGCCGCCGAGGGTGCGTGCCGAGGCGGAGCGCGTCGCCGAGGGTCGCTGCCATCGCGTAGCCCGGGTCCGCGCTCGTGGCCCTGTCGAACCCCATGGCGGCCTGCGCGCCGTCGCCCCGCAGGTACGCGAGGTAGCCGGCCACCGTGTACGGCACGGCGGCGTAGACACCGGGCGAGCGCCGGGCCAGCTCGCGCCACGTGACGAGCCGCTCGGGACCTGCGTCCTCGAGCGTCGGCCAGAGCCCGTCGCGGACCGCCCCCAGGGTCAGCCAGACACCGAGGCGCAGCAACGACCGAGCCTCCACCGCGTCGACCCCGGAGTCCTCGGCGGTGCGCACGACGTCCTGCACCTCCTGCAACCCGGTGACGGCGAGGTCGATCGGCTCGCGCCACGCCTGCTCCACCAGCTCCCGCTCGACCTGGACCACCTGGGTCACGAGCCACGTCGAGCCCGGCCCGTCGCAGGGGCGCCAGCGGTCCTCCAGCACCGTGCGGTCGGGCAGCACCTCCTGGCCCGCGACGACGGCCTCGAGCACCGCCGGGTGGTGCGGGCTGAGGTCGAGCGGCGTCCCGGTCTCATCGTCGTCCGACGCGGTCCAGTAGCGCGTGGTGTCGGTCCAGGCGACGACGACGGGTCGGATCGCGCCGAGCGCGCCCTCGACCGCGCGCGCTGCCTGGGCGGCTCGCTCGACCCGGGTCGAGACGACGAGCACGATGGCGCCGTCGGCGCCCTGGGCGCGCAGGTGTCCGGCCACGAAGCGGCCCACGTGCTGCACGTGGTCGTCCTGGTCCGGCAGGTCCACGCGCATCGTGAAGCCGAGACGCTGTCGAGGCCCGCTCGTCGCGATCGCGCAGATCGACTCGTGCGGGGCGAAGCCGAGCGCGGCGGGCAGGAGGTTGAAGAGGTCGGCCACGTCGTGGGCCGTGTACACGGGCTGGGAGGTCATGGACCCAACCTGCTGCTCGCGGACGGCGTGTGGCGGCGCTCGTCCTCCGCCTGTGGACGGACGGCAGGCGGGGACGCCCCCGGCGACCCAGGGTGTGGACGCAGCGACCGTCGGCGGTCCGCAGCAGAATGGGGCCATGCGGTCCACGGCGTCGGTTCTCCACCTCGACCTCGACGCCTTCTTCGCCTCGGTGGAGCAGCGCGACAAGCCGTCGCTGCGCGGTCGGCCGGTGATCGTCGGCGGCATCGGCCAGCGCGGCGTGGTCTCCACCTGCTCCTACGAGGCACGCGTGCACGGCGTCCGCTCGGCGATGCGCATGGCGGAGGCCCGGGCGCGGTGCCCCCACGCGGCGTTCCTCTCGGGTCGCTTCGACGCCTACCGCGAGGCGAGCACCCTCGTCATGCGACGCCTGCGCGAGGAGTCGCCGCTCGTCGAGCCGCTCTCGCTCGACGAGGCCTACGTCGACCTCGCGGCCGGCGCCGACGACGACCTCTCCCCCGACGCCGTCCTCGAGCGTGTCGAGACGCTGCGCCGCGACATCACCGAGATCACCGAGGGCCTCACGGCGTCGGTCGGCGTCGCGTCCTCCAAGCTCATGGCGAAGATCGCCAGCGAGCTGCGCAAGCCCGACGGCGTGTTCGTCGTGGCCCCCGGCACCGAGCTCGCGCTGCTGGAACCGATGCAGGTACGGGCGATCCCGGGCGTCGGTCCCGCCACGGCCGAGCGGCTGCGTCGGATCGGCGTCGGCACGGTCGGCGAGCTGCGCGAGCGCGACGAGGACGAGCTGGTCCGGCTGCTGGGATCGGCGTCGGGGCGCTCCCTCGCCCGCCTCGCCCGCGCCGACGACGACCGTCCTGTCGTCGCGGAGCGCGAGGCGAAGTCGATCAGCGTCGAGGACACCTTTCCCGATGACGTCACCGACCGCGCCCGGCTCGAGGGGGTCGTCGACACGATGGCACGGCGGGTCGGCGGACGGCTGCGCAGCGCGGGGCTGTCCGGCCGCACCGTCACCCTGAAGATCCGCTACCACGACTTCGAGACCCACACCCGCTCCACGACCCTCGCGGGCCCCACCGACTCGCCCACGCTGCTCGCCGCGAGCGCGCAGGGCCTGCTCGCCGCCACGGACCTGTCCGGGGGCCTGCGCCTGGTCGGCGTCGGGGTCAGCGGGCTCGCCGACTGGGTGCAGGACGACCTCTTCGCCGAGCCCGAGCCAGACCCCGACACGCAGACCGCGGACGAGCCGTCCGCCGGTCCCGAGCCCGACGCCACACCCGCGCTCCGCTCCCCCGACCCCAGCCCGGCCTGGAGCCCCGGTGCCGACGTCCACCACCGCGACCACGGCGACGGCTGGGTGTGGGGCGCGGGCCTCGGCCGGGTGACGGTCCGCTTCGAGACCCGACTCACCGGCCCCGGGCCCGTGCACACCTTCGCGGCCGACGACGACGCCCTCACCCCCGGTCACACCGGGCCCACGCGCCCGCGCCGACCCGACGAGCTGGCCGCGCCGATCGCTGCGGAGCGGTCGAGCGACGAGGGCCTGGGTGCCGGGCGATAGCGTCACCGCATGACGTCGACGCACGAACCGCCCGTCGCCCCTCAGCACCCGGTCGTCCGCCGCCACCACGGCGACGAGGTCGAGGACCCGTACGAGTGGCTCCGCGACAAGGACGACCCACGCACCCTGGCGCACCTCGAGGCCGAGAACGCGTACGCGGAGGCCCGGACGGCGCACCTCGCCGACCTGCGCGGCCGGCTGTTCGAGGAGATCCGCTCGCGGACCCTCGAGACCGACCTCTCCGTGCCCGTGCGGCACGGCGGCTGGTGGTACTACTCGCGCACCGTCGAGGGCAGCCAGTACGCCATCCGGTGCCGCACCGCGGTCTCCTCCCCCGACGACTGGGACCCGCCGACGCTCGTGCCGGGCGAGCCCGTGCCCGGCGAGGAGGTCCTGCTCGACTCGAACGTCGAGGCCGAAGGGCATGACTTCTTCTCCCTCGGCGGGTTCTCGCTGAGCGACGACGGCAGCCTGCTCGCGTGGTCGACCGACGTGGTGGGCGACGAGCGCTACACGATCCGCGTCAAGGGCCTACGCACCGGCGAGCTGCTCGCCGACGAGATAGCCGGCACGAGCGGCGGCGTCACGTGGTCCACCGACGGCAGCCACCTCTTCTACACGACCGTCGACGACGCGTGGCGCCCGCACCGCGTCTGGCGGCACCGGCTGGGCTCCGACGCCGACGACGTGCTCGTGCACGAGGAGACCGACGAGCGGTTCTTCACCGGGGTCGGGCGCACCCAGTCCGAGCGCTACCTCGTGATCGGTGCGTCGTCGAAGATCACGAGCGAGGTGCTCGTCCTCGAGGCCGACGACCCGACCGGCGACTTCAGTGTCGTGGTGCCGCGGCGCGACGGCGTCGAGTACTCGCTCGAGCACGCGGTGGTCGCCGGACGCGACCTGTTCCTGGTGCTGCACAACGACGGCGCGGAGGACTTCGAGCTCGGTGCGCTTCCCGTCGACGCCGCACCGGTCGATCGACCGCTGCGCGAGGCGCTCGAGACGGTCGTGGCGCACCGCCCGGGCACACGCCTGGAGGGCATCGACGTCTTCGCGCGGTCGCTCCTGCTCTCCTACCGTCGCGAGGCGCTGACGCGTGTCGCCATCGCGAGCATCGACGACGACGGTCTCGGCGAGCCGCGCGAGATCGACTTCGGCGAGGAGCTGTTCACCGCGGGGGTGGGCGCGAACGCCGAGTGGGACCAGCCCGTGATCCGCCTGGGGATGGGGTCGCTCGTCACGCCCAGCACGGTGCTCGACCTCGTCGTCGAGACGGGCGAGCTGGTCGTGCGCAAGCAGCAGACGGTGCTCGGCGGCTACGACCCCGCCGACTACGTGCAGCACCGCACGTGGGCCACCGCCGACGACGGCACGCTGGTGCCGATCTCGCTCGTGGCCCGTGCCGACACCCCGCGCGACGGCTCCGCCCCCGCCCTGCTCTACGGGTACGGCTCCTACGAGATCAGCATCGACCCCGGCATGTCCGTGCCGCGGCTGTCGTTGCTCGACCGCGGCTTCGTGTTCGCCATCGCGCACGTCCGCGGCGGCGGCGAGCTCGGTCGCGCCTGGTACGACCACGGCAAGCTGACCCACAAGAAGAACACCTTCTCCGACTTCGTCGCCGCGGCACGTCACCTCGTGGCAGAGGGCTGGACGTCGCCCGAGCGGCTCGTCGCGGAGGGCGGCAGCGCCGGCGGGCTCCTCGTCGGCGCCGCCCTGAACCTGGCGCCCGAGGCGTTCGGCGCCGTCGTGGCGGAGGTCCCGTTCGTGGACGCCCTCACGACGATCCTCGACCCGAGCCTGCCGCTGACCGTCATCGAGTGGGACGAGTGGGGCGACCCGCTGCACGACCCCGACGTCTACGCCTACATGAAGTCGTACACGCCCTACGAGAACGTCGGCGAGGTCGCCTACCCGCCGGTGCTCGCGGTCACCAGCCTGAACGACACGCGCGTGCTCTACGTGGAGCCCGCGAAGTGGGTCGCCCGGCTGCGCGAGCGGTCGACCGGCGAGGTCCCCGCCCTGCTCAAGACCGAGATGAACGCGGGCCACGGCGGCGTGAGCGGACGCTACGCGGCCTGGCACGAGCGGGCCTGGGAGCTGGCGTGGATCATCGACGTCGTCGGGGCGCCCCACGAGCCCCGACCGGCTGCGACCGATGTCGGTGCCGGCTCGTAGGCTGCTCGCGTGCTCCGCATCGCCACGGTCAACGTCAACGGCATCCGCGCCGCCCTCCGACGCGGCATGGGTCCCTGGCTCGAGGCTGCCGACGCCGACGTCGTCACCCTGCAGGAGGTCCGCGCGCCCGACGCGCTCGTGCACGAGCTGATGGCCGAGACCGGCTACCACGTCGTGCACACCGAGGCGGCCGCCAAGGGCCGCGCGGGTGTCGCGGTGCTCAGCCGCACCGAGCCCAAGGCGCACCGCGTCGGGCACGGCGACCCGTCCTTCGACGACGCCGGCCGCTGGGTCGAGTCCGACATCGTGCTGCCCGACGGCAGTCTCCTCACGGCCGTGTCGGCCTACGTCCACTCCGGCGGCGTCGGCACGCCGAGCCAGGACGAGAAGTACCGCTTCCTCGACCAGCTGCTGGTGCGCCTCGGCGAGCTGCGCGACCACGCCGACCACGCGGTGGTCACCGGCGACTTCAACATCGGCCACACCGAGCTCGACATCAAGAACTGGAAGGGCAACCTCAAGAAGGCGGGGTTCCTCCCAGAGGAGCGCGCGTACCTCGACCGCGTGCGCGACGAGCTCGGCTGGGTCGACGTCGCGCGGGTGCACGCCGGCGAGGTCGACGGCCCGTACACCTGGTGGTCGTGGCGGGGCCAGGCGTTCGACAACGACACCGGCTGGCGGATCGACTACCAGCTCGCCACGCCCGAGCTGGCCGCCTCGGTCAGCGCCGCCCGCGTCGACCGTGCCGCGACCTACGCGGAGCGGTTCTCCGACCACGCACCGCTCGTCGTCGACTACGCCCTCTGACGGTGGCACTCGCCCGCGTCCTCGGACCCGTCCGAGCGACCGGCCTCGGGGCCGGGTCGATGCTGGGGGCCGGCGTGTTCGTCGCGCTCGGCCCGGCCGTCGGTCGCACCGGCGTCTTCGTCGTGTGGGCGGTGCTGCTCGCGGCGCTCGTCGCGGGGCTCAACGCCCTGGCGTCGGCCCGCCTCGCGACCCGCTACCCCGCCGCGGGCGGCACCTACGTGTTCGCGCGGGAGCGGCTCGGGCCTGCCTGGGGGCACCTCGCGGGCTGGGTGTTCGTGGTCGGGAAGACCGCATCGTGCGCGGCGATGGCGCTGGCGGTGGGGGCTCACCTGGCGCCTGGTCACGCGACCACGCTCGCGGTCGTCGCGGTCGCCGTGCTGACGGCCGTCGACCTCGCCGGCGCCCGCCGCTCGGCTGATGCGCTCACCGTGTCGGCGGTGCTGGTCGTGCTGGTGGTCGGGGCGTCGTCGCTCCTCGTCCTGGGCGGGACGCCGCGCGAGGACGGCGTCGGCCACGCCATCGACCTGCAGGCGGTCCCCCAGGCCGCCGCGCTGCTCTTCTTCGCCTTCGCCGGCTACGCCCGCCTCGCGACGCTCGGCGAGGAGGTGCGCGACCCGGCGCGCACCATCCCGCGCGCCGTCGCCGTCTCCTTCGCGGTGGTCACGGCCCTCTACGTGGTCGCCGCTGCGGCCGTCGCCCACGCGCTGCCCCCGGACGTCGCCGACGCCAGCGACCGGGCCGTCGCCGACGCGGTCGACACGCTGGGTCACCCCGCGCTCACCACCGCCGTGGCCGTCACGGCCGTGGTCGCGGCGGGCGGCGCGCTGCTGTCGCTGCTCGGCGGGGTCAGCCGCACCACCCTGGCCATGAGCCGCGACCGTCACCTCCCGCGGGCGCTCGCGCGCGAGTCGTCGCGCGGCGTGCCCGCGGCCGCCCAGGTCGCGGTGGCGGTCGTCGTCGTGGCCGCACTCCCGTTCGTCGACGCGGCGGAGGCCGTGGCTGCCTCGAGCGGCTGCGTGCTGGTCTACTACGCCCTCACCAACGCTGCGGCACTCACGCTCGACGGGACCGTCCTGCGGGTGCTCGCGGCGGCGGGCCTCCTCGGGTGCCTCCTGCTCGTCCTCTCCCTGCCGGTCGCCGGCGTGCTCTGGACGCTCGCGGTGGTCGTCGCCGGTCTCGCCGCCGGCCGCCTCACCCTCCGCCGCGCCGCGGCCTGAGCCGCCCGCTGCTCCCACTCCCCGCGTTTCGTGGAGTGGGAGTGCGGGCTCAGCGCAATACATCAGGTGCTGATATAGTTGGTTGCATGCAGCAACCTGATGTCGCGCGCCTGTCCCAGGCCCTGCGGGAGCTGGTCGCGGTCGTGTCCCGCGACTCGGCCACGCGAGGCCTGAGCCGCACGGCGGCAGGGACGCTGTCCGCGCTCGACCGGCACGGTCCGAGCCGCGTCTCGGACCTGACCCGGCTCGAGGCCGTCGGCCAGCCCGCGATGACCGGACTCGTCCAGCGGCTCGAGGCCACCGGCCTCGTCAGCCGCACGAGCGACCCCAGCGACCGCCGAGCGACCCTCGTCGCGATCACCGACGCCGGACGCTCCGCCCTCGCGGAACGACGCCGGAGCCAGGACGCCCTGATCGCCGCCCGACTCGGCCGCCTCTCACCCGACCGACTCGACGCCCTCGGCCACGCCGTCGACGCGCTCGTCGAGCTGACCCAGGAGGACCATGACCAGCCCCACTGACCAGACACCCGACACCGGCGGCCACGGCTCCGCCCGAGCAAGCCTGCTCGGACAGCCGAAGGCCGTCTACGCGGTCGCCTTCGCCTGCGTGATCTCCTTCATGGGGATCGGTCTCGTCGACCCCATCCTGCCCGCCCTGAAGGAGCAGCTCGACGCCACCGAGAGCGAGGTGACGCTGCTCTTCACCAGCTACCTCGTGGTCACCGCGGTCGCCATGCTCGTGACCAACGCGGTCTCCAGCCGCTTCGGCGCCAAGCGCACGCTCGTGGTCGGTCTGGCCATCATCGTGGTCTTCTCGGCGCTCGCGGGGTCGAGCGGCAGCATCGAGGGCATCGTCGCCTTCCGCGCCGGCTGGGGACTGGGCAACGCCCTGTTCATCGCCACCTCGCTCGCCGCCATCGTCTCGAGCGCGCGGGGCGGGTTCGCCGGGGCGATCATCCTCTACGAGGCGGCGCTCGGCCTCGGCATCGCAGCCGGCCCCCTGGTCGGCGGCACCCTGGGCAACATCAGCTGGCGCGGCCCGTTCTACGGCGTCGCCGTCCTCATGTCGATCGCGCTCGTCGCGACGGTGCTCCTGCTGCCGTCCACGCCGAAGCCCACGCACGCGACGCCGATCAGCGCCCCGCTCAAGGCGCTGCGCCACCGCGGCCTGGCGACGATGAGCGTGGCCGCCCTGCTCTACAACTGGGGCTTCTTCACGATGCTCGGGTACGCCCCGTTCCCGATGGCGCTGTCCATCACCCAGCTCGGCTGGGTCTTCTTCGCCTGGGGCGTCCTGGTCGCGTTCTTCTCGGTGGTCGCCGCCCCGTGGCTGCAGCAGCGCTTCGGCACGTCGGTCTCGCTCTACGCCGCCTTCACCCTCTTCGCCATCGACCTCGCGCTGATGGCGACCGACCCCACCGACCAGCGGCTCATGGTCGGCTGCGTCATCGCGGCGGGCATCTTCATCGGCATCAACAACACGCTCATGACGCAGGCCGTCATGACCATCTCGCCGGTCGAGCGTCCCGTGGCGTCCGCCGCGTACGGCTTCGTCCGCTTCATCGGCGGCGGCCTCGCGCCGTTCGCCGCCGGCCGGATGGTGCAGGCCTGGTCGGTGCACGTGCCGTTCGCCGTCGCGGCGGTTGCCGTGCTGGGCGCCGCGGTCGTCCTGTCCACCGCCCACCGGGCCCTGCGCGACGCCGACGCCGGGCTCGACGAGGACGGTCACGTCGTCACCGACCAGGACGACGTCGCGGGCGAGGTCGCCGACGAGTTCGGCGGCGCACCCGGCGCCATCGACGAGGCGCTGCACGCCCGCTGAGCCGGTCCACGACGACGGGGCGCGCACCTTCGTGGTGCGCGCCCCGTCTGCTCGGGACCCCGGTCCGGCCGGTCAGGTCAGGTCAGTTGAACCGGACCTTCACCGACGCCCCCTTCTCCGACAGCACCCGGACCTTGACCCCCGCACCGGGCAGCTTCACGCCGTGCTGCGGCGCCTCCGCGTAGAAGTACTTCTTCGTGTCGTCGAAGAGCGGAGCGGCGGCCTGTCCACGGACGTACGTGGGCTTGCCGTCGGTGTGCAGCGTCATCGAGTCGGCCCTGCGCGTCGAGAACGGCGCGTCGTAGACCTGCACGCGGGCGCGGAACGGCTTGCCCGTCGTCCGGTCGATGATCGGTCGGGGCCGGGCATCGATCGGCAGGTTCCGACCCTCGCCCGGGTGGGTGATGGTGTTGTTGTCGGCCTGCGACGTGTCCCAGTAGGAGATCAACAGACCCTGCTGGTAGGCGTAGTGCTCGACCCAGTCGGGGCGCGTGCTCGCGAAGCCGAAGTTGTACGGCCCCGTCCGCAGGTACCGGTCGTAGGAGACGTACGAGCGGTGCCCCATGACGTAGAAGTTGTCGTAGAGGTCCGTCGTCGACGATCCCACGACGCTGAACCCGTCGAGGGTCCAGGCACCCGCACCGTCCTCCGCACCGTCCGACGTCAGCGTCGAACCGCCGGCGGTCACCGCGACGTCGTCGAGGAACAGGCCGGGCAGCGCGAGACCGCCGTCGGTCTTGTACAGGAACCGCAGCTGGACGCTCTCACCTGCGTAGGCGTCGAGCGGCACCGAGAGGTCGGTCCACGTCTTCTGCTCACCGTCGATGCCCGGGCGACCGGACGTGTCCTCGCCGATGGGCGTGCCCCCGACGGTCCCGTCGAGCGCGGTCCACGTCGAGCCGCCGTCGGTCGAGGCCTGGACGTACGCGTAGTCGTAGCCCTCCTCGATCTCGTACCTGACCTTCGCCGTCAGCGTCGCGTCGCTCGCGCCCGCCGGGATGTCGACCTTCGTCGTCATCGTGGTGGCGAGGTCGTCACCGGAGCCGGAGTGGAACTGCTTCGAGCCCGCTGCCGGTGCACCCAGGTCACGGGTGACCTCCTTCTTCGGGAGCACCACGACGGCTCCCTGCGCCTTCGCGGTGTTGTACTCCTGGGGCCCGAGCTCGAGCGTCCGCTTCTCCTTGGCCCCGACGACCTCGTAGTCGAGCCAGCCGAGCTGCAGCTTCTCCCACGCGCCCAGGTCGCCCGCGCGCTCGCCGAGGGCCTCGCCCTTGGCGTTGAGTCGCGACTGCGCCATGAGCGTCCAGTACTCGTTGCTGTTGTCGCCGCCCGCCGTGCTGTACGCGTCGGGCAGGCCGAGGTCGTGACCGTACTCGTGGACGAAGACGGAGAGACCGCCGTTCTCCGGCTGGACGGTGTAGTCGCCGATCCAGAGCCCGGTGTCGCCGATCTGCGTGCCGCCGAGGCGGTTCTGCGACGGTCCCGTGACGCCCTGGTCGGTGAGGAAGGCGTACCAGCGGTGCGACCAGATGGCGTCCTCGCCGTAGGTCGCGTCGCCGTCCTCCTCGCCGTGCCCGGCGTGGACGATCTGGAAGTGGTCGATGTAGCCGTCGGGCTCGTTGAAGTCGCCGTCGCCGTCGTAGTCGTAGCGGTCGTAGACGTCGTACTCGGCGAGCTGCTGCTTGATCTGCGCGTCGGTGCGGCCCGCCTTGCGCTGGTCGGCCACCCACTGGGTCGTGGCGTCCTGGATCAGGTTCCACGTCGAGGCGTCGTCGCGGCCGTAGCGGGCGGTGTTGTACTTCACCTTCACCCAGTCCGAGACGGTTCCGTCGACCGTGTAGCGACCCGACGACTGCGTCTCGTAGTACGTCTTGACCGACTCGGCGCCCTTGCCCTCCTTGAAGTAGAGGTCCTGGTAGTGCTGACGGTCGTAGTCGGGCTGCCAGACGGTCGAGTTGTCCTTCGTCCGGTCCGGCTCCTCGATCTGGTTGTGCTGCGGACCGTCGAACTTCTCGGGTCCGGGCGTCGACGGATCGGTGTCGGCGTCCGGGTAGTCGGGGTGCCGCTCGTCGCCGAACTCGGCGAGGATGACGAAGACCTTGTCGGCGCGCTCCTGCGACAGCTCGACGTACTGGTCCTTGCGCTTGCCCCTCGCGGCGCGCTCCTTCGCGCCGCGCGACGCCTTCGGGCTCGCGAGCGTCGCGGCGTCGGCCGGTGCGGCTGCCTCGCCGACCTTGACGACGGTGCTGCCGTTGCGGGTGACGGGCTTCGCCTCACCGCTCACGACGGACGCGACGGCCTGCTCGCGCAGCTCCCGACGCTTGTCCTCGAGCGGGTTCGGCAGGTCGTGGTCCTTCTGGACGCGGTCGACCCCCTGCTGCGGCGGCGCCTCGGCCGCCGTGGTCGGTGCTGCGAACGTGAGTCCGAGCGATGACGCGAGCCCGATCCCGAGCACGCATGACGTGACACGCTTCACGTGGTCCCCCCTAGGAACAACTGATGTCTCGGGGGCCGGTCGGCCCCCTGTCGCATCGGCGGGCCGGTGGGCTCGTCCGACACGAGGCTCGGGCCAACCTAAACGTTTCCTGAGGACGACGACAGTCTTGACTTCACCGGTGACTAGTACTAACGAACTAGTTCTTCGGCCGATCTCAGGTGAGGACCTAGTGCCCGGGACCTAAAGGTGTGAGACTGACCAGGTTCGGTCCCCGTCACCAGGAGCAGCATGCGTACCACCATCGCCGTCGTCCTCACCGCGCTCCTCGTGAGCCTCACGGGAGGCTCCGCCCACGCCGTGGTGCGGGTCAGCGTGTACTCCCAGCAGATCCTCGAGCAGACCAACGGGGTCCGGGCGAAGTTCGACCGCCCCAAGCTCGCGCTCAACAGCTGCATGGACGGCTACGCCGACTCCTGGGCCAAGCACCTCGCCACGCAGGAGAAGGCGCTCGTCCACCGCTCGTCCGCGTCGCTGCAGGCGATCATGAAGAAGTGCGGCCTGCGCAGCATCGGCGAGAACCTGGCGTTCGGCTACCCGGACGGTCGCAGCGTCGTCGGCCGTTCCACCGACAAGGTCTGCTCGTCCTCGTGCTCCAAGGTCAACTGGATGACCTCCGGCGGTCACCGCGCCAACCAGATGAACGCCGCGTTCCGCCGCATCGGCGTGGGCGCGTGGCGCGACAGCAACGACCGCTACTACTCCGTCGCGCTGTACGGACAGCCCCGCTAGTCGCCCTCGTCGGGTCGGGCCTCCGACGCGCCGAGACGGCGTTCGGCCCGCGTCGCGACCGTGTCCTAGGCTGGTGTCGTTGCCGTTGGATTTAACCGTGCCGGCAGCTCGGGGACCGCACACCGGGCGCTCTGCTCAGCGGGTGAAACGACGGACGACGCGTCCACGACGGTCGTGGACGCACCCGAAGGAGTAGTAGGAAAGATGGCAACCGGAACGGTCAAGTGGTTCAACGCCGACAAGGGCTTCGGCTTCATCGCGCCCGACGACGGCAGCGAGGACGTCTTCGCCCACTTCAGCGCGATCCAGACGAGCGGCTACCGCTCGCTCAACGAGAACCAGAAGGTCGAGTTCGACGTCGAGCAGGGCCAGAAGGGCCTGCAGGCGGCGAACATCCGTCCGCTGGACTGACCTCAGCACCGACGACACGGCCCCGCGGAGCGCATGCTTCGCGGGGCCGTGTCACGTCGCCGGCGCGTGAGGGACACGCGGCGACCGCACCGGGTCAGGTCTCAGAGGTGACCGGACTCGTCCCAGGCGTGCTGGGCGAAGTCGGTGCCCCGCTCGCGGACCGCCTGCGTCGCGTCCGTGGCGACCGGTCGGTCCAGGACGCCCAGCGGACGCCCGGGGAACCGGGCGGACGCGGCAGCGACGTCGGAGGGGCGGAAGTCGAAGGTCAGATCGTCCATGTTCATGAGGCTAGTCTCATGTTCGGCGGTCCGACACCCCTACCCGACGGTAGTCTTCGGCGGCGGCTCAGCGGACGGCGCGGCGTAGCTCGCCGAGACGTCGACGCACCTCGCCGGCACGGAGGTGGTCGACGTTCAACGGCGGCTCGAGCTGCTCCACGACGTGCTGGGCGAGCTCGCGGATCGCCTCGCGGTCGTGCATCGGCCAGGTGACGACCCGCAGGTGCTGCTGCATCCAGTCGGCGACCACCGGGTCGTCCAGGCCGTGTGCTCGTAGCGGCTCCTGCAGGATCGTGGCCAGCGCGGCACGGAAGGTCGACGAACGCGACCGCCCGTGCAGCTGGACGGTCTGCACGAGGTGGCGCACCGTCGTGACGACGTCGTCGGTGCGGCCCACGGCTCCCGCGTGGCCCACGTGCAGCACGCCGGCGCCGACAGGCAGCATCAGGCTGCGGTTGAGCACCCGGGCGCCCTCGGCGTCGACGTGCCAGGCGAACACCCCCGCGACCTCCTGGATCGCGTCGAGGTCCTGGGGCCGCACGGCGTGCTCGGCGCTGGCGAGATGCTCGACCGCCGCCAGCACGGCGTCGCCGGGACCATCCTGCATCGGACCTGCCTGTGCCAGAGGTGCCTGCTCGGCGCGACGCTCCGGGGGCGTCACGGGCTCCTCCTCGACCTCGGCCTCGGTCTCGACCACGGGCACGGGCACGGCCTCCTCGACAGCGACCCGAGGCTCGGCGACGACGGGCACGGGACGTGGCTCGTCGCCGCCGACCGTCACCTCCGCACCGGCGTCCTGGAGCACCGCGGCGAGGGGTCCGACGTACGCCTGGGGAGCGACGAGGTGCACCCGCCTGCCGGCCACCGGCCCGTCGAGGGACTCCAGACGCACCAGGACCCACTGCGCCCAGACGCCGCGGTAGACCGGGGCGAGGTCGGCGAGGTCGCGCGAGTCGGGCGAGACCCACTCCCCTGGCTCGAGCAGCCCATGCTCGGCCGAGAGCACGAACCACGTCGCGCCTCGTGCCTGCGCACGGAGTCGGGCGGCCTGGAAGCGGTCCGCGCGGTAGACCTCGCGGGCGGGGGCCGGCACGAGCACCCGCTCCCCCGCACCGGCGAGCAGCAGCACGTCGGCGGACTCGGCGGTCGGGTCGCGGACCTCCAGGCGAGGCCCGGCGAGCCCCGCTCGCTCGACGATGTCCTCGAAGGTCGCCAACCGCGCCGAGGGCCCCGGAGCGTCGTGCCGCGCCTCGACGTCGGGCTCGGGCCGCGCCTGGACGACGGTCGCCTCGGTGAAGGCCGACCTGGCGAGCCTCGCCTCGCGACGGGCCCGGTCGACGGGTGCAGCGGGGGGCAGCAGGTCGGCCGGGTCCTCGGGCAGGTCGGGGTCCAGCTTGCGTTCCTCGGGCGGGATCACCTCGTACAGACCGCGGGCGACACGCCGGAACAGCGACGACCTCACCGCGAACTGCGGCTGCTTGGGCCGACCGCCCTCGCACAGGCCCACCAGGTGCGCGCGGATGGTGGCCTGGCTCACCTCGGGGTAGCGTCGGGCGAACCACCGGTGGACGTGCTCGTAGCCGAACGGGTCGGGCATCGCGTCGGCGCACTCGTACATCAGCTGCCAGACTGGCTTGTCGTACTTCATCGCACCTCCCGATCCCCTGTGATGCCGCTCCTCGACAGGTACGCAGAGACCACGACCCGCGATCCATGACGCGACGGGACGTGGATCACAGGGAATGCGGGCGAGCGACGCGTCGTTCACGCTGGGGTACGACCCACGACGTCTCCGGAAGGAACCCCATGTCGACCATCGACCTCACCGCCCAGAGCTTCGAGGAAGCCGTCACCGGCGAGGGCATCACCCTCGTGGACTGGTGGGCGTCGTGGTGCGGTCCGTGCCGGCAGTTCGCACCCGTCTACGACGCCGCGAGCGAGCAGAACCCCGACGTGACCTTCGGCAAGATCGACACCGAGGCCGAGCAGCAGCTCGCCGGAGCCGCCGGCATCACGTCGATCCCGACGCTCATGGCGTTCCGCGACGGCGTGCTCGTCTTCAGCCAGCCCGGCGCGCTGCCCGCGCCGGCGCTCGACCAGGTGATCCAGGCGGTCCGCGACCTCGACATGGACGACGTCCACCGTCAGGTGGCCGAGGCGCGCGCCGCCGAGCAGCCGGGCACGCCCGACGCGAACGCCTGAGTCCGAGCCCCCACGAGCCCACCGCCCTGACCTCGGGCGGCGGCGCGTCGCGCCGAGGGGCGCGACACCACCACCGGAAGGGACCCCCATGATCCTGATCAACGTCAAGTTCTCCGTGCGCCCCGAGGCCGTCGAGCGGTGGCCGGAGGCCGTCCGCCCGTTCACCGAGGCCACGCGCGCCGAGGAGGGCAACCTGTTCTTCGAGTGGTCGCGCAGCCTGGAGGAGGAGAACACGTTCGTCCTGGTCGAGGGCTTCCAGGACGATGCCGCCGAGGCGCACGTCTCGAGCCAGCACTTCGCCGACGGCCTCGAGGCGATGCGTCCGCTGCTCACGTCGACGCCGCAGATCATCAGCCACACGATCCCCGTCGACGGCTGGGGTCGCATGGGCGAGCTCCAGGTCGACTGAACGCGCACGGGCCCCTGCGCCGTCGCCCGACCGCGTGAGGGACACTAGAGGGATGCCCACGACCACCGACCTGCGCGTGCTGCTGCGCCACCCGGTCGACTTCGTGGTCGCCGAGGACCCCGCCGCCTCGCGGTTCGTCTTCACCGCCCCCGACGGGGAGCACGAGGTGACGGCGAACGACGCCATCGGTCCGTTGAGCCAGGGCATCCGCACGATGAACGCGGACCCGTCGGTCCGGGCCTGGGCCACGCCCGCGATCCTCGCACTGCGGCTCATGGCCACGGGGCGGCTGGCCGCGCCCGACTCGTCCTCGGCGTCCCAGCTGCAGGACGCCGCGCGCTCCGTCGGTTCCGACGCAGCGTCGGGCCAGGCGAAGGTCCGGGGGTTCCTCGCGGCGCTCGCGGTCGACGCGCCCGCCGTCGCCACGCAGCCCCAGGACGACGCGGTGCCGGACCCGCAGGGCATGCGTCGCCGCAGCCGCCCGAGCGGCGCGGTGGCGCCACCGCTCGTGGAGCAGGCACCGGTCCGGCCGCGCACGTTCAGCGGACAGCTGGTGGTCACCTTCCGGCAGTCCGCCGACGCAGAGGGCCACGTGGCCGACGTGCGCCTGAAGGTCAAGCCGCTCGACGCGTCCTGGTCGGCCGTCGACGTCGCCGACCTGTGGCGTCGCGACGACCACCACTTCGGCGCGGGCGCACGACCCGGGGTGCGGACGCTGGTCAGCACCGCCGCCGCGGCCTGGCCGACCCTCACGCGCATGCTCGGCCGGCTCGACCAGGGTTCGGTACCCCTCACGGCCGAGGAGGTCGGCGAGCTCGGCCGCACCCGCGTCTCCAGCCTGCTGCGCTCCTACCGGGTCGAGGTGCTGTGGCCCGACGGACTGGTCCGCTCGCTCGACTCGCGCCCCACCGTCCGCCGGGTCGGCGACGCGATGCCGCACGACCGGCCCCGCGCGTTCGGCCGCTCGCAGGTGTTCCGCTTCGACTGGAACCTCGCCCTCGGCGACGAGACGCTCACGGCCGAGGAGCTCGACGTGCTGGCCGAGGCCCAGCACGGCCTGGTGCGCCTGCGCGAGCGCTGGGTGCTGGTCGACCCGGCCCGCACCCAGGCCCTGCTCGAGCGACGCACGCACGAGCTCACCGCGGTCGAGGCCCTGCGCGCCGCCGTGTCCGGCGAGATCGAGATCGACGACGTGCGCACCGAGGTCTCCACCGAGGGCTGGCTCGACGACGTGCGCCGCCGGCTCGCCGAGCACGTTGCACGGGACCCTGCGCGAGTACCAGCGCGACGGCCTGCGCTGGATGGCCCAGCTCGTCGACCTCGGCCTGGGCGGCATCCTCGCCGACGACATGGGCCTGGGCAAGACCGTCATGCTCATCGCGCTGCACCTCCACCTCGAGGACCAGGCGCGCGCGGCCGGACGCCCCGTGGCCCCCACGCTCGTCGTCTGCCCCGCGTCCGTCGTGGGCAACTGGGTCCGCGAGATCGAGCGGTTCGCGCCGGGCGTCCCGGTCCGACGCCACCACGGCACCGGGCGCAGCCTGGTCGGTGTGACCGAGGGCTTCGTCGTCACGACCTACGCCACGCTGCGCCGGGACGCCGTCGACCTCGCCGACGTCGAGACCGGCTGGGGCGTCGTCGTCGCCGACGAGGCGCAATACGTCAAGAACGTCCGGTCCGCGGCTGCCAAGGCCCTGCGCTCGATCCCCACGCCGGTCCGCCTCGCCCTGACGGGCACGCCCGTGGAGAACGGCCTGACCGAGCTGTGGTCGATCCTGGACTGGACCACCCCGGGGCTGCTCGGCGGGCTCGAGGAGTTCCGGCGCCAGTGGTCGCGACCGATCGAGCGAGGCCAGGACCGCGACCGCGCCGGCGAGCTGTCGCGTCTCGTCCGCCCGTTCCTGCTCCGGCGTCGCAAGAGCGACCCGGGCATCGCGCCCGAGCTGCCCCCGAAGACCGAGACCGACTACCGGGTGCACCTGACGCGGGAGCAGGTCGGCCTCTACGAGGCCGTCGTGCGCGAGACGATGACGGAGATCGAGTCCAGCGAGGGCATGCAGCGCCGCGGGCTCGTAGTCCGGCTGCTCACGCAGCTGAAGCAGGTCTGCAACCACCCTGCGCAGCTCCTGCGCGAGCCGCGGGCCACGCTGACGGGCCGCTCCGGGAAGCTCGACATGCTCGACGAGCTGCTCGACGAGATCGTCGCCAGCGACGGCGCCGCCCTCGTGTTCACGCAGTACGCGCAGATGGGACACCTGCTCACCCGGCACCTGACCGAGCGGCGCATCCCCGTGCAGTTCCTGCACGGCGGCGTCCCCGTGCCGACGCGCGAGCAGATGGTCGCGCGCTTCCAGGCGGGCGAGGTCCCGGTCTTCGTGCTGTCGCTGAAGGCCGGAGGCACCGGCCTCACGCTGACCCGCGCCGACCACGTGATCCACTACGACCGCTGGTGGAACCCCGCCGTCGAGGACCAGGCCACCGACCGGGCCCACCGCATCGGGCAGACCAAGCCGGTGCAGGTGCACCGCATCATCGCCGAGGGCACCATCGAGGAGTCCGTGGCCGAGCTGATCGCGTCGAAGCGGGCGCTCGCCGACGCCGTCGTGAACGCGGGCGAGAGCGCGCTGACGGAGCTGACCGACGCCGAGCTGGTCGAGCTGGTGCGACTGCGCCGCTGACGGGTCGCCGCGAGCCGGGGGCCCTGCCGACTTGCCTTGGTACTACCTTTCGTGGCACGCTCGCGTGACCTGCCTCACGTCCTGTGTCGCCCCGCTCGGGTGGCCGTCGTCCCCTCACGTCCGGAGTCCCCGTGGATCCCATCGACCCCGTGCACGGGACCGGCGTCCTGCTGGCCATCGCGCTGGCCGCCGTCGTCCTGCTGCTCGTCCTCATCATCCGCGTCAAGCTGCACGCCTTCATCGCGCTCGTCCTGGTCAGCCTGCTCACGGCCGTCGCCACCGGCATCCCGCTCGTCGACGTGCCCACCGCGCTCACGTCGGGGTTCGGCTCGACGCTGGCGTCGGTGGCCCTGCTCGTCGGCTTCGGCGTGATGATCGGCCGCCTCCTCGAGGCATCCGGCGGGGCCCAGGTGCTCGCCGACACCCTCGTGTCGCGCTTCGGCGAACGCCGCGCGCCGCTCGCCCTCGGCGTCGCGGCCTTCCTCTTCGGGCTGCCGATCTTCTTCGACGCGGGCCTCGTGGTCTTCCTGCCCATCGTGCTCACGGTGGCCCGCCGGTTCGGCGGGTCGGTGCTGGTCTACGCGCTACCCGCCGCCGGCGCCTTCGCCGCGACCCACGCGCTCCTGCCGCCGCACCCCGGACCCGTCGCCGCCGGCACGGTCATGGGCGGCGACCTCGGCGTCGTCCTGCTGGTCAACCTGCCCATCGCGGTCGTCGCCTGGTACGTCGGCGTGTACCTGTTCTCGCGGTGGGTCGGGGCGCGGGTGCACGTCGACGTCCCGACGCTCCTGCTGGGCGAGGAGCAGGACGGCGGACCCGACTCGACGCCGCCGCCGGTCGCGCTCGTGCTCTCGATCCTGCTCGTCCCCCTCGTCCTCATCGGGCTCAACACGGTGCTGACCACCCTCGTGGCCGGAGGCACCCTCGCCGAGGGCCAGGCCTGGGTCGACGCCCTCGTGCTCGTCGGGACGACGCCGGTGGCCCTGCTGCTCACGCTGCTGCTGGCCATCGGGACCCTGGGACGACGCGGCCGCTCCCTCGCCGAGTCAGGAGCGCTCCTCGACGCCTCGCTCGGACCGGTCTGCTCGGTCATCCTCATCACGGGCGCGGGCGGCATGCTCGGCGGCGTCCTGCGCACCAGCGGCGTCGGCGCGGCGCTCACCGACTCCCTCGGCGGGCTGGGCGTCCCGCTGCTGCTGCAGGCGTTCCTGCTCGCGGCGGCGCTGCGCGTGGCGCAGGGATCAGCGACGGTGGCCCTCACCACCGCGTCCGGCCTCGTCGCCGCGCAGACCGCCGACCTCTCCGACGTGCAGGTCGCGCTGCTCGTCACGGCGGTCGCTGCCGGCGCGACGGTGCTCTCGCACGTCAACGACTCCGGCTTCTGGCTCGTCAGCCGGTTCTTCGGCCTGGACGTCCGCACGACGCTGCGGACCTGGACCGTCATGGAGACGACGCTGGGACTCAGCGCCCTCGCGCTCGCCGCCGTCGCCTACCCTCTGGTCGCATGAGTGGCTCAGTCCGGTCGGAGCTGACCGACGACCTCGACGCAGATCGCGTGCATCGCCGCGCGCGCTGCCTCGGCCTCCCCTGCAGCCACCGCGCGAGCGACCTCCGCGTGCAGACGTCGGGCCTCGGGCGCGGGCTCGGAGGGCATGAGGTCGTGGTCGGTGCGCCCGCGCAGCACCTCCTCCACGACGTCGCCGAGCGCGCGGAACATCGGGTTGCCGGTGCCGTCCAGGAGGAGCCGGTGGAAGGTCACGTCGAGCTCGAGGAAGGCCTGCAGGTCGCCACCGGCCCCGGTGCGCTCGAGGTCGTCGGCGAGGCGCAGGAGTCGACGCCGCGTCTCGGGCGTCGCGTGGGCGGCCGACAGCGCCGCGCTCGTCGGCTCGACCGCCGCCCGCAGCTGGGCCAGCTGGTGCAGCAGACGTCCGCGACCGGGCCCGGCGAGGCGCCAGCGGATGACGGACGGTGCGTAGTGGTCCCATCGTTCCTCGGGCAGCACGGTCACGCCCGTACGACGACGACTCTCGACCAGCCCCATCGACGCGAGCACCTGCACGACCTCGCGCGCGACGGTGCGCGAGACCTCGTAGTCCGCGCGGATCGCCTCGAGCGTCAGCGCCTCGCCCGGGGCGAGAAGACCGTCCACGATGCGTGGACCGAGGTCGGCCAGGACCTCCTCGTGCGCCGTCGGCATGAGGAGGACTCTAGGGCGTGCGGGGGCCGACGATGAACGGCGCGCTGCAGGTCGTCGTGATGGGCGTCTCGGGCACCGGCAAGTCGGCCGTCGGGTCGCGGGTGGCCGAACGGCTGGGTGTCCCGTACGTCGAGGGCGACGAGCACCACCCGGCGGCGAACATCGCGAAGATGGCCGCGGGGACGCCGCTGACCGACGACGACCGCCGCCCCTGGCTCGAGGAGCTCGCCGAGGTGCTCGCCAGCAGGGAGCGTGCCGGCACCTCGACGCTCCTCGGGTGCTCGGCGCTGCGCCGCACCTACCGCGACCTGCTCCGCGGTGGCCTGCCGGCAGGGACCGTCGGCTTCCTGCACCTGGTGGCCGAGCCCGAGGTGCTGCACCGACGCATGGAGGAGCGCGAGCACTTCATGCCCCCCAGCCTGCTGCGCAGCCAGCTCGCCACGCTCGAGCCGCTCGAGCCCGACGAGCTCGGCACCGCGATCGACGTCGACGCCCCGCTCGACGTCGTGGTCGAGCGGGGCGTCGAGGCCGTGCGCGCCCTCGCGGGACGCGGTGCCGCGCTGCGCTAGAAGGTGCCGCAGGTCGAGACGAACGGCGTGCCGGCCACCCGGCCCTCGAGGAACGCGAACGCACTCGGGAACCCGGCGACGGCCCCGCCGACGTGGGTCGGCGTCACCAGTGTCTGGAAGCGGACCTTCGCGCCCTGCGAGCACCATGACCGCGCCATGTCGCGGTCCTGCGCGTAGTCGACGACGTCGTCGAGCGCCGAGTGCGCGACGAGGCTCGGCACCGTCGGGCGGACCGTGCCGAGACGTCGCTCGGCGAGCGCAGCGGCGATGTCGGGTCGGCTCAGGTAGTCGGCGATCGGACGGCCGTCCTTCGTCAGGGTCGAGGTCTGCGTGAAGGCGAAGGATGCGACCCCGTCGATGAGGCACGAGTCCTGGACGCGGTCGAGGAACTGCTGTCCTCGCTCGTTCAGCAGGTCGCGGATCCGCAGCTGCGGCTCGGCGTCGTCGAGCGCCGCGACGGCGTAGCCGAGGAACGCCGCGTACGGCGAGCCGTCGAGCTTCGGGGCCACGCGCGAGAGGTCGGCGGGCACCGCACCGGCGTAGCCGCCCTTCAGCTTGAGCTCCGGCGCGTAGGACGACGCCAGCTCGAGGGCACCGGCGGCGGCGTTGCCCCCCTCGGAGTAGCCCGACACGAGGACGGGCGCCGTGCTCGTGACGATGCCGAGGCGCTGCGCGGCACGCACCGAGTCGAGGACGTTGCGCCCGAGGGAGCGCGGGTCGACGTACGGGTGCACGCCGGGGGTCCCGAGACCCTCGTAGTCGGTGACGGCCACCGTGTAGCCGCGGGCGAGGAGGCCCTTGATGAACGCCCCTTCGTACTCCGTGCCGGCGGCGAGCTGCTTCGAGGGCGCGCACCGGTCGGCCATGCCCTGCGTGCCCACGGCGTACGCGACGACCGGACGCTCCCCCGCGCCGAACCAGGCTGCCTTGGGCTTCAGGATCGTGCCCGTCACGACCGTCGGGCCCTGGGCGTTGGCGCTGGTATACATCACGCGGGTGACGTCGGCCGGAGCCCGCAGCGCCTTGAGCGGGTCGAGGTAGAACACCGACGGCTCGCTGCGCAGGACCGTGCCCGGCGCACCTGACGTGTCCGCGGGCGGGGTGTAGAAGTCGTCGGCCGACGCGGGTGGCGCGGCGACGAGGCCCGCGCCGAGCGTGGCGGCGAGGGCGAGCAGGACACGACGCCCCCGCGACGGACGTCGTCGGGACAGGACGGACTGAGACATGGTGGGACCCCCTCTGCGCGACACCCTCGGTCGCGCCCGCCCAGTGTGACGGTGAGTTACATCACAGGTCAACATCGAGGTGGGGGCGAAGGGGCGGACGTCCGACGTCGCGGGCGGTGGCCGGCCCGTGCGGGGCTGGATTGCGGACGTCTTCGAGAACCGGTTGGGTCGAGGGACCGACCGACCCAGGAGGACCCGTTGACCACCCTGTTCATCGACGGCCGGTGGCGCGACGCGTCGGACGGCGAGAGCCGCACGATCCGCTGTCCCGCCGACGGCCGCACCGTGACCACCGTCGCCGAGGCGACCTCCGCCGATGCGGCCGACGCCGTCCGCGCCGCCCGACGTGCCTTCGACGACGGCCCCTGGCCCCGGACGCCCGCACCGGAGCGCGCCGCACTGCTCCGCCGTCTCGCCGACCGGCTCGAGGCGGAGAAGGGGGACGTCGCACGGCTGGAGGCCCTCGACACCGGCAAGCGCATGGTGGAGGCCCGCATCGACATGGACGACGTCGTGGGCGTGTTCCGGCACTTCGCCGGCCTGGCACAGGCGGACGCCGGCCGCGTGGTCGACACCGGGCAGCCGCACGTGGCGAGCCGCGTCGTGCACGAGCCGGTCGGCGTCTGCACGCTCATCACCCCGTGGAACTTCCCTCTGCTGCAGACGTCGTGGAAGGTCGCTCCGGCGCTCGCGACGGGCTGCACGTTCGTGCTCAAGCCGAGCGAGCTGACCCCGTCGACGGCGATCTGGCTGGTGCGGACCCTCGCCGACCTCGGCCTGCCCGACGGCGTCGCCAACCTCGTCCTCGGTGCCGGGGACCGCGTGGGCCCGACGCTCACCGAGGCTCCCGAGGTCGACCTCGTGTCGTTCACCGGTGGCCTCGTGACCGGTCGACGGATCATGGCCGCGGCCGCGCCGACCGTCAAGAAGGTCGCCCTCGAGCTCGGCGGCAAGAACCCGAACGTCGTCTTCGCGGACGCCGACTGGGAGGCGGCGGTCGACAACGCGCTCACGGCGGTCTTCCTCGACTCCGGCCAGGTCTGCTCGGCCGGCACACGGCTCGTCGTCGAGGACTCGATCCACGACCGGTTCGTCGACGAGCTGGTCGCCCGCGCTGCACGCATCCGGCTGGGCGGACCCGACGACGAGCGTGCGGAGACCGGCCCGCTGATCAGCGCAGCCCACCGCGAGAAGGTCGAGGCGTACGTCGCGGCCGGCGTCGCGGAGGGGGCCGTGCTGCGCGTGGGCGGGGCCCGGCCCGACGACCCGGACCTCGCGGACGGCTTCTACTACCTGCCCACCATCCTCGACGAGTGCTCGGCCGACATGTCCTGCGTGCAGGACGAGAGCTTCGGGCCGGTCCTGACCGTCGAGCGGTTCACGGGCGAGGACGCCGACGCGCTCGAGGACGCGGCCGTCTCGATCGCCAACGACACGATCTACGGTCTCGCCGGGGCCGTCTGGACGCAGGACGCCGGTCGCGCCGAGCGGGTCGCGTCGCGGTTGCGCCACGGCACGGTCTGGATCAACGACTACCACCCGTACGTGCCGCAGGCGGAGTGGGGCGGCTTCAAGCAGAGCGGCATCGGCCGCGAGCTGGGCCTCGCCGGGCTCGAGGACTACCGCGAGCCCAAGCACATCTGGCACAACACCCGACCTGCACCGAGCGGCTGGTTCGGCGCCGACCCCACTCCGCAGGACTGACGGAGGTCACGCGCTGGCGACGACGTCGCCGTCGGACGTCCGGTGAGAGGCGGCAGGACCGGCCCAGGGGAAGCGACCCGGCCCCGCCGCCCGTCCCGAGAGAAGGTCATCCTCCCTCGCCCGCGCCGGTGAGGAGGGCGTCGGACGGCTCCTCCATGAGAACCGACCGTCAACGACAGGTCAAGGGTCTGGGCGTCACCGCTCGGCGGGCCAGTGGTTCTCCGCGACCAGGTCCGTCAGCGGGCGGGGGCTGGTCCAGTGCTCCTCCTCGAGCATCGGGCGCTCGTAGAAGGCCTCGACCGGCCCGAGGCACAGCAGCGCGACCGGCTCCGCACCGTCGGGCATCGCGAGCTCGCGCGCGACGACGGCGGGGTCGAACATCGACACCCAGCCCATGCCGTAGCCCTCGGCCCGCGCCGCCAGCCAGAGGTTCTGGATGGCGCACGCCGCCGAGGCGAGGTCCATGTGCGGCATGGTGCGTCGGCCGAACACGTGCTCCTCTCGTCCGTCGGGCAGCGCGACCACCAGCAGCTCGGCGCAGTCGAGGACGCCCTCGACCTTCAGCCGCATGAACTCCTCGGCCCGCTCCCCCATCGCCTCCGCGGTCAGCCGACGCTCGGCGTCGACGTGCGCGTGCAGACGCTGCCGGAGCGCGCCGTCGGTGACCCGGACGAAGCGCCACGGCTGCATGAGTCCCACGCTCGGCGCCCGGTGGGCGGCCTCCAGCAGCCGCGCCAGCACGTCGGCCGGGACCTCGCCGCCGGCGAAGTGCCGCATGTCGCGACGTTCCGCGATGACCCGGTGGACGACCTCCCGCTCGTGCGCGGCGTACGCGTGCTGGCTCACCCGGCGACGCTAGCAACCGACGGCGGCGATCGACGCGTCGGCCGGTCGCCGACTGTTCACCTCCAGGACAGGGACCTCTGCCAGGGTGCGTCGTTGAGATGACCGTGACCTTCTTCCGCCACGGGGTGGCCTCCGGCGACCCCCTGCCCACCGCCGTCGTCCTGTGGACGCGGGTGACCCCCACCGCGAGCGCCACGCCCGGCTCCGGCCGCGGACCGCGTGCCGAGGTCTCGTGGGTCGTCGCCCTCGACCGTGCCTTCCGGCGCGTGGTGCGTCGAGGCACCGCGACGACGAGCGCCGCCGAGGACCACACCGTCAAGGTCGACGTGACCGGGCTCGCCCCCGGCACGACGTACTACTACCGCTTCTCCTACCAGCGGGAGCGTTCAACGACCGGCCGTACCCGCACCGCGCCGGCGACGAACGCCGCACCCGCGCGGATGCGCTTCGGCGTCGTGTCCTGCGCCAACTACGAGGCCGGCTACTTCAGCGCCTACCGCCACCTCGCGCAGCAGCAGGTCGACGTCGTCCTGCACCTCGGCGACTACATCTACGAGTACGGCACCGGCGAGTACGCCATGGGCCAGAAGAACGTCGTCGTGCGCCAGGCCGACCCGACGCACGAGATCGTGTCGCTCTCGGACTACCGCCGTCGGCACGCGCTCTACAAGACCGACCCGGACCTGCAGACCCTGCACCGCTCCGTCCCGTTCATCTGCACGTGGGACGACCACGAGTCGGCCAACGACGCCTGGCTCCAGGGCGCGGAGAACCACGACCCCGCCACGGAGGGCTCCTGGGCGGCCCGTCGGGCCGCGGCCTACCGCGCCTACGACGAGTGGATGCCCGTGCGGCTGAGCGGCACGGCCCGGCTCGGCGACGGCACGCAGATCTACCGCCGGTTCACGTTCGGCCGGCTCGCCGAGCTCTCGATGCTCGACCTGCGCAGCTACCGCACCGCCCCGGGAGGCGCATTCACCCAGGTGCCGTCGCGCGACGACGCCGGCCGCAAGATCGCCGGCGACGACCAGATCGCCTGGCTGAAGCGCGGGCTCAGCACGACCGCCTCGCAGTGGAAGCTCGTGGGCAACCCGGTGATGATCTCCCCCGTGCTGGTCCCGCCGCTGCCGAACCGCGTGCGCGACGGCCTCCAGGACTCCATCGGGCTGCTGCCCGCGGAGGGCGTGCAGTACAACACCGACCAGTGGGACGGCTACACGGTCGAGCGTCGGCAGGTGCTCGAGCACCTCGCCGACCAGAACATCACCGACACGGTCTTCCTGACCGGCGACATCCACTCGGCGTGGGCCTGCGACCTGCCGACGAACCCCGGCACCTACCCGTTCAGCACGACCGTCGGCACCGAGCTCGTCTGCACGTCGGTGACCAGCAACAACCTCAAGGACATCCTCGGGGCACCCCCGCGCACCGCGTCGGTGGGGGTCGAGGAGGCGATCAAGACGGCGAACCGTCACGTCAAGCACCTCGACTTCGACAACCACGGCTTCTCGGTCCTGGACGTGACACCGGCTCGCGTGCAGATGGACTGGTACGTCATCAGCAGCCGCGCCGACCGCGCCGCGACCGCCAGCTGGTCGACGTCCTACGAGGTCCCGGCCTCGGCCCAGAAGGTCCGCAAGGTCAGCCAGCCCACGACAGGAGCCAGCGCATGAGCGCCCCCCAGCTCGACCGACGGACCGTGCTGCGCGCGGCCGCCGCCACCGGTGGTGCCGTCGTCCTCTCCGGCGCTGCCGGCGCCCCGTGGGCCTCGGCCGCGCCCGTCACGTCCAAGCGCGTGTACGTGCTGGTCATCGACGGCTGCCGACCTGACGAGATCACGCCCGAGTCGACCCCGAACCTGCACGCGCTGCGCGCTGCTGGCCGGTGGTTCCCGCAGGCCCGATCCATGCCGATCGCGGAGACCATCCCCAACCACGTGATGATGATGACCGGCGTGCGTCCGGACCGCAGCGGCGTCCCGGCGAACTCGATCTACGACCGTGCGCGGCAGGAGGTGCGCACGTGCGGCGAGCCGACCGACATCGTCTTCCCCACCATGCTCGAGCGCCTGCGCGAGCGCGGGCTCACCACCGGCTCGGTGCTCAGCAAGGACTACCTCTACAGCGTGTTCGGCACGCGGGCGACCTACCGCTGGGAGCCGTTCCCGCTGCTGCCGGTGACCAACCACGCCCTCGACGTGTTCACGATGAGCGCGCTGCGCACGATGATCTCCGAGGCCGACCCGCACCTCGTGTTCGCGAACTTCGGCGACATCGACCGCTTCGGGCACAGCGACCTCACGGGCTCCAACCTGCAGGTGCTGCGCCGCACGGCGCTCACCTCCACCGACGCGCAGATCCGCTCGTTCGTCTCCTGGCTGCGCACCCGCAGCACCTGGTCGTCCACGACCGTCGTCGTGCTGGCGGACCACTCCATGGACTGGAGCGACCCCGACCGGCTCATCAGCCTGACCCGCGCCTTCCAGGGCAACGCCCTGCTCGAGGGCCAGGTCGCGATCGCCGACAACGGCGGCGCCGACGTGATCAGCTACCTCGGCCGCAGCGCCGACCGGTCCCGTGCGCTGGCCGAGGCCACGCGGGTGGCGCTGGCGACGCCGGGCGTGCTCAGCGTCCGTACGACGGCGCAGCTGCGCCTCGGCGCCAAGGCGGGCGACCTCGTCGTCTACTGCAAGTCGGGCTACCGCTTCTCCGACCCCGACCTGTACTCCAACCCGATCCCGGGCAACCACGGCCACCCGGCGACGGAGGCCATCCCGTTCTTCCTCACCGGCGGCGCCGTCCGACCGGCGGTGCTCAGCGAGCGCGCCGCGACGATCGACGTCGCTCCGACGATCGCGAAGATCTTCGGGCTGTCAGCGCCGCGCGACGGCTTCGACGGCGTGGCACGGGTCTGAACGGGTCGGGTTCGGCGCAAAGTCGGCGCGCACGACCCGGCGGCCGTAGGATCGGCCGAGTGGTGGGAGCCGTGCGACGCGTCGGGCCGCCGGTGTCGGTGCTGACGCTGGTGTGCCTCGTGCTGTCCGTGCTCGCTGCCACCGCCCCGGCCGAGGCGGCCAAGGACCCGCGCCTGACCCGCGCGGTCTACGTCGACCCCACGACGGCGTCGGCGCGCGCGGCGGTGAAGGACAAGCGCTATGCGCCCATCGGGTCGCGCGCGCAGGCCTTCTGGCTGACCGAGGGGTACCCGGCCTCCAAGGTGGCGTCGGTCGCCGCCGAGTACGCCGACCGGGCGCGTCGCGCGAAGCGCACCCCGTTGCTCGCGGTCTACGCGATCACCGGACGCGACTGCGGGCAGCACTCCGCCGGCGGCCTCAACCCGACCCAGTACAAGGCCTGGGTCGACCAGGTCGCCAAGGGGCTGCGCGGCCGGTACGCGATGGTCGTGCTGGAGCCCGACGCCCTCGCCCTGCTCGGCGCGTGCTCCGGCCAGGGCGATCGCACCGCACTGCTGCGGTACGCGACGCGGAGCCTGACGCGGGCAGGTGTCTGGGTCTACATCGACGCCGGGCACAGCCGGTGGATCACGCCGCAGGACATGGCGAAGCGCCTGGTGTCGGCCGGTGTCCGCGACGCGCGTGGCCTGGCCACCAACACCTCCAACTTCCGGCCGACGAGCGAGGAGCGCACCTACGGCGCCGCCGTCGTGGCCGAGCTCGCGAAGCTCGGCGTCAAGGGCAAGCGGTACGTCGTCGACACCTCGCGCAACGGCGCGGCCAAGCCCGTGACGCCGGGCGTCTGGTGCAACCCGCCGGCCGCGCGCCTCGGGCACACGCCGACGATCGTCGACCGCAACGGCCTCGACGCCTACCTGTGGGTCAAGCGGCCCGGCGAGTCCGACGGTCAGTGCGAGGGCGGCCCGAACGCCGGCACCTGGTGGCCCACCGGCGCCCGCCGCCTCCTGGCCCGCTGAGCTCGGTCAGAGGACGTAGGGCCCCGCGAGCAGGAAGAACGCCGCCGCTCCCCCGGCCGCCACGAGCAGCAGGAACGAGAACGCCAGGGCCCCGAGCCGCGGACGCATGCCGAGGATGCCGCGGAGACCGAGCACGACCGCGACCAGCGGAGCCAGCACCCATGCCGTCGTCCAGACGTCCGCGAACGGGTCGCCCGGCGCGGGTGCGCCGGCGGCAGTCAGCCCGGCGAGCAGACCCAGGACGTACCAGGGCACCAGCAGCGGCAGCGTGCCGACGAGCGCCGCCCCGAGCGCCATGCGGACGCCGCGGCCGACCGTCGGCGCGAGCGGACCGTCCGGCAGCGGGCTCCCGACCTCCGGGCCCGCCAGGTGGCGGAAGAAGCGACGGCGGCGCACGAGCAGGAGCACGAGGGCCAGGCCCACCGAGAGCATCCACCACGCGTCGGCGGACATCTGGTCCATCGCCTCCGGGCGCACGCGAGCGGGCGCCAGCTCGAGGCTCGCCCACGCCAGCATCGGCACGACGGTGAGGACCACGGCACTGATGCCGAGACCGAGCAGCAGAGAGACGAGCCGCGTCCAGCGCGTGACGGCGGGGCCCTGCGCGGGAGTCGCAGGCTCCGACGTGTGGTCGGGGGTCGCGGCACGGGCGACGGCGTCGGGTCGGTCGCCGAGGTCGGCGGGACGGCTCAACGGCCGGACGAGAGGGGCGGCCGCGGCTGCGGGCGGCGCGAGGACGACAGGTGGCGTCGCGACCGACCGCACGGGCGGGCTCACCGCAGCGTCCGGGGCGCTCGTCGGGGCCGGAACCGCGGACGCCGCCGACCCGGTGACGTCGTCGGCAGCCGACCGCAGGGCGCGCGCCATCGCCTCCACCCCGCTGTACTCGGAGGCCGCCCGCGCGATGCCGAAGTCGACGATCTTGATGCCGCCGGAGTCGGTCACGAGCACGTTGGCCGGCTTGATGTCGAGGTGCAGGATCCCGGCGCGGTGACAGGCTGCGAGCCCGTCGAGCACGCCGGCGACCACGACCACCGAGCGTGGGCTGGGACCGCGCAGCGCGAGCAGGTCGCGCAGAGAGGTGCCCTCGACGAGCTCCATGACGAGGTGCGGAGTCACCTCGCCGTCACCGTCGGGCATCCGGACGAGATCGTGCACCGTGACGACGTTGGGGTGCGAGACCCGGGCGAGCGTCTCGACCTCGCGCGTGATGCGCCGCATCGCCCGCGGGTCGTCGGCCAGGAAGTGCGAGAACCGCTTGATGGCGACCTGGCGGCCGAGATGACGGTCGAGTGCGCGGAACACCACCCCGTGGTTCCCGGCACCGATCCGGCCTTGCAGCTCGAAGCGTGACGCGTCGACCTGCGGCTCGACCGTGTCGCGGCCGTCGGACCCGCCGACCGGCATCGTGCCGGCCGCTGTGCTGATGGCTGGGGCGAGTGGGACGGGCGCGGTCGACGCCCCGTCGGGCCGTGGTGTCGTGGCAGGGCCAGGCGTCGACGTCGTGCGACGCCTCCTCCACCGTCGGGAGCGACGGTCACGCTGGTCGGCCATGGGCACCATTGTCACGGCCGACGCGAAACGCCTGACACGGCCACCGTGCCGTGCGTGTCGGAGCCGACGGCGACCTTGATCCCGGCGAGCGCGAGGACGGCACCGTCACGCACCGTCACCCACGTGTCGCCGATGCGCTCGCCGTCGACCGAGGTGCCGTTGGTGCTTCCGGCGTCGCGCACCTGCCACGAGCCGCCGAGCAGCCGCAGCTCGGCGTGACGGTAGGAGATCTCCGGCTCCTCCAGCGGCAACGGGCTCTCGGGCAGCCGTCCGAGGACGGTGACGCCGTCGCGCGGCACGCGGACGCTGTGGGCGCCTCGGTGCAGGAACAGGTCGCGTGCGCCGGCGACGGTCGGGGTGGCGTCGGCCGGCACGAGGACGGGGAAGGCCATCGTCTCCTGCGCGGCAGGCACGTCGGTCCGCGCGGGCAGCGGCGTCGGCGCGGCCGGAGCGGTCGACGCGGTGGGCGTGAGGTCGGCGACGACGTCCCAGTCGGGGACGACGGGCTGCCGCTCGGGTCGAGCGGACGACTCGAGCGGACGTCGCACGGAGGCGCCCGTGCGACTGCCCCGGGCCGGAGGCACCCAGCCGGGTCGCAGCGCGGGGTCGACCTCGACCTCCACGCGCACCTCCTCGGGCGTGCTCCAGCCCTCGCGCTCGGCGTGCGTCAGGTACAGCTTCGCCGCGTCCTCGCCGAGCCGGTCGATGTCGCCGTCGGGGTCGAGCCGCTCGAGGTCCTCCGGCGAGACCCGCACGACGAGCTCGCTGAACGCCACCCGGTCGCCGCTCGGCATCACCACGTGCTGGCCGGTGAGCGCCTTGACGAACCGCCGGCGGAGCACCGCGGCCGAGCCGGTCGGGTACGCGACGAGACGCGCCGCGGCCTCGGTGGCCGCGGCCTTCTTGGAGCCGGTGCCGAAGATGCTCTGGGCGACGCGCAGTCCCACGAGGACCACGCCGACGAAGGCGACGAGAATCAACAGGTTCGTGGCGAGGGAGGTGAGCGTGGTCATGCTGCCATCGTCGGACGAGGCGCCAGGAACAGGCGAGCCGCGGTGGAACATGTTCCACCGCGGCTCTTTCCCAGGGCACGACACGCCCCGGCCAGGACGTGGCGTGCGGGTCTCTCAGTCGTCGACGACGACGATCTGGACGTCGATGTTGCCGCGCGTGGCGTTGGAGTACGGGCACACCTCGTGCGCCTTGTCGGCCAGGGCCTGCGCCTCGTCGTGCGGCAGGGTCGGGACGGTCACCTCGAGCGTGACGGCGAGGTCGAAGCCGCCCTTGCCGTTGGAGCCGATGTCGACCTTCGCGCCGACGCTCGAGTCGCTCACGTCGGCCTTGGCCTGACGGGCGACGAGCTGGAAGGCGCCGTGGAAGCAGGCGGCGTAGCCGGACGCGAAGAGCTGCTCGGGGTTCGTGCCCTCGCCGTTGCCGCCCATGCTGGTAGGCAGTGCCGTGTGCAGGTCGAGGCGACCGTCGCTCGTCACGACGTGCCCGCCGTCGCGGCCGCCGCCCGTCGCGAGTGCCTCGGCGGTGTAGATCGCGTCCATGGTTCCTCCTGGGAGTCGGGGATCGGGGCGGCCCGTGCCGCACCCTCGGCACTATCATTGCACACAATTACATCGTGTGCAATGCATTGAGCGGTCAGGCGTGTCCGCCGGGTGCTGGCATGATCGTCGTCGTCGAGACAGGAGGGACGGAAGCGTGCTGCGCATCGGCTGGTCGGTCGGACCCGAGTCGTCGGGTCGTACGGTCGTGGACCCCGGCGGGAAGCTGGTGCTCGCGCGACGGATGACGCTGCCCGAGCAGAGGTCCGTGGCCGTCGAGGAGATCGCCGGCTCGACGTACGTGTTCGTCCGACTCCCCTACCTCAGCGACCCCGCGGTGGTCGTGCAGGCCGGCGCCGGACATCCCGTGCTCCACCGCGGGCAGCGCGCGAACGGCGTGGTCGTGGAGGTCGTGACACCGGACGGCGACGCGTCGACACCCGTCCCTGGTCAGCGGATGTCGCTCACGGCGCCCGGCACGCGCGTGAGCCTGCGCTTCCCCGACCTCAGCATCGACCTCGTCGTCGACTTCGACCCGCCGACGCTGGCGCCGGCGGGCACCGGCACCGTCCAGCTCGACGTCGACGCGCTGCAGCACGACGACGCCTGGCTCGTGGCGGCGATCGCGGTGGCCCTGTCGCCGGAGCACGGCGTGGTCGGGCACGCGCAGCTGAAGGAGGCGTTCGCGCGCTGGCGCGAGGAGCCTGAGCGCAGCGACGGCGCGTTCGACCGCAACGTCCTGCGACCGGCCCTGGAGTCGCGCGGCGTCGAGCTGCCGGGCCCCCGACTCAACAAGATCCTCTACCTGGTGGAGCGCTGTCGCCGCACCCACGAGTTCCCGCCGCGGGTGCTCGACCAGGTCCGCGCGCGGCTCGGTCAGCCGTCGACCTGAGTCGGCGACACGACGCGCGAAGGCCCCGCGCGGACGTGGGTCCGTGCGGGGCCTTCCTCGCTGAGGATCAGCGCTGGTCGTCAGGACCTGAGGTGTGGACGATCTCGTCCTCGACCTCGGGGATGTGCGCGTCGGGGTCCTCGAGCGCCGCAGGCGTGCCGGTCTCGTCGGCAGCGCCCTGGGCCTTCTGCGCCACGCGCTCGACCGCCTCGGCCGACTCGTCGCGCACGTGCTTGGCGCCCTGCTGGGCCGATCCGACGGCGTCGGCGATCGCGTCCTCGTCGCTCGAGCGCGGCGCGGCCTCGGCGACCTTCTCGCGCACCTCTCCGGCCTGCTCGGCCGCCTCGTCCTTGACGTCCTTCGCGGCGTCCTTGGCCGTGTCGACCGCCTCGGACAGCCCGCCCTCGTCGGCGGCGTCCTTGACGTCCTCGGCCTTGGAGACGGCCTCGTCCTTCAGGTCCTTCGCGGTGTCCTTGACGCTCTCGACGGTGCTGGACAGGTCTCCGTCCGTGGCGTCCTCGACGGTCTCCTTGACCGCCTCGGCCGCGCCGGTGGCCTGGGCGCGGACGGTGCCGACCGTCCCCTTCAGCGAGTCGACGACCTCGTGGCGCTTGTCCTCGTCGCGGACGGCGTGCACGGCGTCCTCGGCGAACGCCTCGGCCTTGTGCACCGCGTCCTGCACGCGCGGATCGGACTGGAAGCGCTCCGCCGCGTCACGCAGCTGCTCGTACCGCTCGCGGCCGGCTCGGGCGCCGAGCACGTAGCCGATGCCGAACGCCAGCGCGTAGACGATCTTCTTCATGGGGTTCCTCCCGACTCGTGGTCCGTGACGACCAGCCTGTCAGGGCTCGCTGCGACCTGCATCCCAGGACGAAGTGGGGCGTGTCGGACCCTGCCCTCACGGAGCGACGATCGCGGCGAGGCGACGGGCGACGCCGCTGGCGCGGGCGGTGCGGCGCTCGACGGCGCGCCGGAGGACCTCGGGGGTGGCGACGATCGTCAGGCTGGTGCGTGCGCGGGTGATCGCGGTGTACAGCAGCTCGCGGCTGAGCACGAGCGAGTCCTCGTCGGGCAGCAGCAGGGTGACGTGGTCGAACTCGCTGCCCTGGCTGCGGTGGACGGTGCTGGCGTAGGCGCTCTGCACCGACGAGAGTCGCGTCGAGGAGACGGTCGTCGTGGAGTCCAGGTGCACGACGAGCCGGTGGCCGTTGTCGAGGGTGACGCCGACGTCGCCGTTGTTGACCCGGAGCGAGGCGTCGTTGCGGGTGACGAGGACGGGGCGGCCGACGCACCAGGGCCGGGCCGGGTCCGGGAAGATGCGCACCTCCCGCTCCAGCCGCTCGTTCCAGTGGCTCACGCCGTACGGACCGTCACGGTGCGCGCAGAGCAGCCGGTGCTCGCCGAGGGCCGCCAGCGCGGTGGGCACGTCGCCCTCGGCTGCGGCGCGGGCCACGGCACGGGCCTGCTGTGCGGGACGTCCGGACACGACATCCTCGACCTCGTCGGGGTGCCGCAGTGACACCCCGTCGACCCCCTCGGCCAGGAGGTCGAGCACGCGGTCCGCGTCGCCCTCGACCACCGCCGAGGCGAGGGCCCCGATGCCACCGTCGAAGCGGTGCGACTGCTGCAGGTGCGTGACGACGGGACTGTCGTCGCCGCCGAGGCCTTCCACCACGTCGCGCAGCACCGCGCCGGCCTCGACGGAGGCGAGCTGCTCGGCGTCACCGACGAGCACCAGCCGACAGCCGGACGGCACGGCCTGCACGAGCCGCTCCATGAGCAGCAACGAGACCATGGACGTCTCGTCGACGACCACGACGTCGTAGGGCAGCTTCTGCCCCGCGTGGTGCCGGAAGGCCGTCCGATGGTCGGGCCGCGAGCCGAGCAGCCGGTGCACCGTGCCCGCCGGCAGCGTGCGCAGCCAGTCGCGCTCCGCCTCGGTGAACACCGGATTGGTCGACGCGGCGGCGACGGCCTCACGCATCCGGGCCGCGGCCTTGCCGGTCGGTGCAGCCAGTCCGACGGCCAGGGGTCGGTCGTGCCCCGTCGCGGCGTGCTGGCTCGCGAGCGCCGCCAGGAGTCGCGCGATGGTGGTGGTCTTGCCCGACCCTGGGCCGCCCGTGAGCACCGTCGTCCACGAGTGCGCGGCGCGGGCCGCGGCCGCCCGCTGCTCGGCGAACCCGGGGTCGCCGAACAGACGTCGCAGGTCGGCGTCGAGGGCGGCCCGGTCGACGGGCGGGGGTCGCAGGGCGAGCCGCTCCCCCAGCCGTCGGCACAGCGACACCTCGAGTGCGTGGTAGCGCACCAGGTGCAGCAAGGGACGCTCGACGACGAGGACACGGTCGCGCCCGGACGCCAGCGGGCTGGCGTCGACGCGGACCCACCAGGCGTCGAGGTCGTCGACGTACGTCGGCCACTCGACGTCGGGCGCCTCGAGGCGCAGGTCGTCGAGCACGCCGCCGAGGTCGACGCACGACGACCCGAGGCGGACTCCTCGGACGGCGAGGGCCAGGGCGAGCAGCACCGCCTCGTCGTCCTCGTCCGCCAGTCGGGCGACGGTGCGGGTGACGTGGACGTCGGCGGCGGCCAGGACACCTGCCCGGTTGAGGACGGCCAGGATCGCGTCGCTCTCGACGTCGAGACCCTGGACGACCTGACGGTCGAACGGGTCGCCCGCCGACACCTCGACCGCGGGCGGCGCAGACGTGTCGCTCATCGCGGACCTCCGTCGGTCGGGCTGCCGTCGAGCAGCGCACTGAGGTCGAGCACCAGCGCCGACGGGGGCCGCCACGCGAACACGCCGAACGGGCTCCCGTCGGCACCGCGTGGTCCATCAGGGCCGGTCATGCCTCGCACGAACAGGTAGAGCACCCCGGCCAGGTGCACGTCGGGGTCGTACCCGCGCAGCCGCCACCGCAGGAACCGGTGCTGCGCCACGGCGTACAGCAGGGCCTGCAGCGGGTAGGTCGTGTGCAGCATGGCGTCGGCCAGACGCTCGGGTGCGTACGCCTCCAGGCCGCCGCCGGCCTCGACGAGCGCGCCGCTCTCGAGCCGGTTGGTCTTGTGGTCGACGACGAGCGTACGGTCGCCGTCGAGCCTCAGGAGCAGGTCGATCGAGCCGGTGAGGTAGCCGCGCAGGGTGCGTCCGCGCAGGCTGGCGTCGCGCAGCTCTGCCGCGAAGGGCCGCAGCGGGTCGCCCGACGGCAGGTGCGCCTCCATGAGGTCGGCGACGTCGGCGAGCGTGCCGGTGCGACCTGCCGCCCGGACCGAGTCGCCGCCGGCGAGCGGCAGCTCGAACTCCATCTCCCGGAACGGGCGTCGGCCGAGCGCCTCCGCCAGCGTGAGGTCGTCAGCGAGCGGCCCGAGCGGCGTGCTGAGGGCACCGACGAGCGCCGGTGCGAGCACGTCGACGTCGACGGCGAGCGGACGCGACGCCAGCTCCTCCTCCACCCGCCGGCGGACCTCCGCGTCGAGGTCGTCGGCGCCGACGTCGACGTGCTCGAGCACGCCGTGCACGAGCGTGCCGAGCGCCGCTCCGCCGGCGAGCTCGGCCCATGGCGACGGGCCCAGCACCGGGCTGGCGGCGACGTCGGCGACCACGTCGACCTCGTCGTCCGCGGCGGTCGGCTCCGGCTCGCTCGAGACACTGGGTCCCTCGTCACGCCGGACGAGCGAGGTGTAGGAGGTGCGGGTCCAGACGGTGTCGACGTCGCGACGCAGGTGACGGACCTCGAGTCGTTCCGCCTCTCCGGCCGCGGGTGCCAGCTCGGCGTCGCCCGTGACCATCTGCTCGACGACCGGCCCGCCACGCTCCTGCCACGCACGGAGGCGCGCGACGGCGTCGTGGTCCGACGGCACGGCCTGCACGTCGGGCACCTCGGGCCGTGTCGGGTCGGGCCGGAACAGCAGGCGGTGCAGGGCGCCGTGCCGCGCGTTGAAGGTGGGTGACCAGTGCACGACCAGCCGCGACTGCGCGCGGGTGAGCGCGACGTACAGCAGCCGCAACGACTCCCCCGCGCGCTCGACGTCGGAGCGGCGGGCGTGCGTGGTCCAGGAGTGCAGACCCTTGCTGACGAACGTGGTGACGATCTGCACGGCGTCGGCGTCGGTGTCGAGGCGATGGGTGCGGTCGGCGGCCGGGGAGGTCTCGCTGCGCCGGTCGAGCAGCCACCGTCGCAGGCCGGACAGGCCGAGTCCGTGCTCGCGTGCGGCGATCGCCAGCACCTGGCCGACGTGCTCGAGGTCGGTGAGTCGACGTCGACCGCCCTGGTGGCGCAGCAGTCGCTCGACCACGGAGGCGTCGGCGGTGAGGGCCTCGACCATGCCGGCGGTGCCGCGCTCGCGCTGCAGGTCGGTGAGGTCGCGCAGCCGGGAGGAGACGCGGTCGGTGAGGGCGTCGCCGTCGTCGGCCGCGAGCTCGGTGGCCGTGAGGCCGAGGAACGGTCCGAGCGCGGCGGCGCGGGTGTAGCCGCTGCGGTGCGGCGCCTCCATGGCGGTCAGCAGCGTGACCCAGTCCTGGCCCGCCCGGCTCTGCAGCACGTCCGCGCCACCGGTGCGCACGGCGGGCGCGGCGACGTCGGCGGCGACGTCGCGCGCGACCCGCGGCCTGACGTCGCCGATGCGCAGGGCGTCGTCGTCGGAGCCGGCGTCGCTGCGCAGGTGGGCCCGCAGCCGGAAGGGGGCGTCGCCGCGGGGGTCGTGGAGCCGTGACCCGTCGAGCGAGGCGCTTGCCGGACGGACGACGATCGCGGGGTCGCCGAGCGCGGCGCCCCGGAGCACGGCGTCGACGGCGCTCACCAGGGGGGCGTCGCTGCGATGGTTGACGGTGAGGGTGCGTCGGGTGTCGGCCTGCGCGGCGGCGCGCAGGTAGGTGTCGACATCGCCGCCGCGGAACCCGTAGATGGCCTGCTTCGGGTCGCCGACCAGCACCATCGTGGCGTGGCCGACGAAGGCGCGCTCCAAGATGCGCCACTGGACGGGGTCGGTGTCCTGGAACTCGTCGACGAGCACGACCCGCCAGCGGTCGCGCATGACCGTGCGGGCCGGTGAGTCGTCGGGCTCGAGCGCCTCGGCGAGACGTTGGAGCAGGTCGTCGTAGGAGAGGGTGCGGGCCGCCAGGCGGCGTCTCGCCGACTCGTCGCGGACGGCCGACGCGAACCGTCGACGCAGGTCGGGCGCGGACCCGGGCTCGGCGTCGGTGGGCAGCAGGTGCGCCGACGGGTCCTCGACCGCGCGCCGACCGAGCACGGCCGCCTCCTGGTGGTCGAACGGCGGGGTCTGACCTCGACCGACGGCTCGCAGGTAGAGGTCGGAGACCACCTGGTCGACGATGTCGGTGTCGTCCTCCACGAGGACCGACCCGGGCTCGACGTCGCCGGTGGTGCCGAGGCTGCGCAGCACCGCCTGGCAGAACCCGTGGGTCGTGGTGATGGTGGCCTCGTCGAACCGCGCGACCGCCGCACGCAGGCGCCGACGACGGGCGGTGCGCTCGGTGTCGTCGACGTCGAGGAGAAGCCGTTGCAGGGGGTCACGCTCGTCGCCGTGCCCGGCAGCGAGGACGGCGTCGGCCTGCACGAGCCGCTCGCGCACGCGGTCCTTGAGCTCGGCGCTGGCCGCCCGGCCGAAGGTGACGACGAGCAGCTGGTCGAGCGTGGCGACCCCCTCGGCCACGAGCCGGGTGACGAGGGCCGCGATCGCCCACGTCTTGCCGGTGCCGGCGCTGGCCTCGAGCAGGGTGGTGCCGGTGGGCAGCGGGTCGGCGATGTCGAACTCGACGACCGGTGCGTCGGCGCTCATGCGTCGACCTCCATCCGGTCGAGCAGCGGGAACCAGAGCGTGGCCGCGTGCTGCTCGAAGCCGCGCTCGACGAGGTCGGCGATCGGCGCGTCGGGGCCGAGGACGAGGCGGTGGTAGGCGTCGGCGACCTCGCCGGGCACGTCGCGGCTGCCGACCCACTCGCGCTCGGCCTTGGCGAGCGCGATCTCGGGGCGGGTGCGCCGCGCGAGGTCGGCGTAGGCCTGGGAGGTCTTCACCGGCAACGGCAGGAACGTGGTGCGACCGATCGCATGGAGGTCGAGCAGCTCGGCGAGGACCGAGCGTGCCTCGTCCTGCGACGGTGCGGCGAGGGTGATGACGCCTGGTGCCTTCCGGTAGCCGCTCGGCACGCGACCGACGAGGTGCGCGGGTCGACCCTGGCCTGCCGCGGCGAGGGCGAGGACGTCGACCCAGGCTTCGAGGAGCTGACGTCCTTGGACAGTCGACGCGGTGACGCGCAGTGCGTGGTGCGGGTGGACGCCGGCGACGGTGCCGATCACGCGGCGGCCGTCGCCGAGCTCGACGTCGACGTCGACGCTGCGGGCGGTGTCGGTGCGCAGGGGTGCGGCGAGGGCGAAGAGGGTGCCGACCTCCGGGCGCACCCGCGCGAGCTCGGCGTCGCCGAGCGGACCGGGCGGCAGGAGCCCGCGGCGGCGTTCGTCGGCCTCGGCGTCGTGACCGGGCACGCCGGCCAGCACGGCGGCGAGCACGCGGTCCTTGACCTTCCACCGCTCGAGGTGGTCGAGCCCGAGCGGGACGCTGTCGTCGATGGGCTCGTCCTCGTAGGGCAGACGCACGTCGAGCCGGCCGGTGACGAACGAGCGCACGGGGTGGCGGACCAGGTCGCGCAGGGTGTCGAGCGTGGTGATCGGGTCGGCGTCGCCGGGCAACGCGGCCGGGAGGAACGGCGGTTCCGGGACCTGCGGTCGGACGGTGGCACGGGCACCGGCGTAGGCGGCGGTGTCGAAGCTGAAGGCGGAGCCCGGGACCAGGGCGCCGGGGATGAACGAGCTTGTGTCGAACGCCTGCAGCGGGTGCTGCACGAGCACCTGGCTGCGGACGTCGGCGGTGGGGACGGTGCGCGCGAGCTGGTCGAGCAGCTCCCCGACCGGGGTGGCCGGCGGGAGCGAGCGCCCGGTGTGCTCGCTGGCGCCGGTGTAGGTGATGACGAGGTGCTCGGTGGCGGACAGGACGGCGTCGAGGAACAGCTGCCGGTCCTCCCCTGCCGCATCGCGCTCCCCGACCAGCGGGGTGCGTGCGAGCACGTCGTCGCCGAGCGGGGTGGGCGTGCGCGGGAAGGCGCCGGAGTCGAGCCCGAGGAGGCAGACGACGCGGTGCGGCACGGAGCGCATCGGCACCATCGTGCAGACGGTGAGGGACCCGGTGCGGAAGCTGGTGCGGGTCGGGCGCGGGGCGAACGCGTCGGTGAGGAACGCCGCGACCTCGACGACGGTGAGGGTGCCGCGGGCGACGGGGCCGGTGTCGGCGCGGGTGAGGTCGGCGAGGACGCGGAGGACCTGCTCGCGCTGCCACGCGTCGCGGGCGGGCACGTCGGTGAGCGTCTGGACGGCGGTGGTGAGCAGCTCGACCCAGTCGTCGACGGGCTGCGGGCGAGACGACTCGAGCACCGCGGCGAGTCGTTCGACGGCCTCGGTGAAACGGCCGACGAGGTCGACGCCGGTGCTGCCGAGGTCGTCGAGCGGCAGGACCCCGCCGAGCCGGTTGCCGGTGTGGGTGTCGTCCTGGGCGTCCGGGTCGTCGTGACCGTCGGTGACGACGCCGAGCGCGAGGCGCTCGAGGCCGGTACGCCAGGTGTTCTGGGCGAGTCCGCCGAGCTGCCAGGCTGCGCGGGCGTCGGCGTCGACGCCCCAGCGGATGGCGGTCTGCACGGTCCACTCGTCGACCTGCTCGAGGTCGTCGTCGGTGAGCGCGAAGCGTCGTCGGACGGGTGCGAGGCTGAGGAGGTCGCGCACCTCGGTGGCGGTGGTGCGACGTGCTGCCGCGATGGCGACGACCTTCTGCAGGACGTCGGCGACGGGGTTGGTGGCGCCGGTGGCGCGGTCGGCGAGGCGGACGCGGAGCCGGTGGCCGGGGTGGTCGACGTCGGGCACGTCGTCGAGCCCGAACGCGGCTTCGACGAGCGGCGCGAAGGTCTCGACGTCGGGGCACATGACGAGCACGTCGCGCGGCTCGAGGGTGGGGTCGTCGGCGAGGAGGCCGACGACGACCTCGCGCAGCACGTCGACCTGTCGGGCGGGACCGTGGCAGGCGTGCACCTGCACGGACCGGTCGAGTGGGTCGAGGGTGCGGATGTCGTCGGCCGGGCCGTCGCGGTCGGCGGCGAGGTCGGCCTGGAGCTGACCGAGCAGGGTCGGGGGGCGCTCCGGAGCGGGCAGATGGACCGTGGTCGCCTCGCCGGGCAACGCGAGGAGGCTGCGTTCGAGCTCGGTGACGTCTCGTGCGCACGCGGCGAGGAGGGTGTTGCCGGTGTCGGGGGCGTCGACGGTGTCGCGACGGGCCGGCTGTCGCGGGGCGTCGGTGGTGGTGGCGGCCACGTCGTCCCATCGGCTGCGTGAGGGGTGGGGCAGCCAGAGGTGCACGTCGCGGGTGTGGGCGAGCGCGCCGACGACGTCGAGCTCGGCGTGCGGCATGCGGGTGTGCCCGAAGAAGGAGAGTCGTTGGGGCAGGTCGGGGTCGAGGGTGCGCTGACGGAGGGCCGCGGCGGTGTCGGCGAGGCGGAGGTCGGGCGAGGGGTGGCCGTCGAGGAGGGTGTGGACGCGCCGCCAGATCTCGGCCTGCCAGCGGACCTCGTGGACGAGGGGCGAGCCGACTCCGTCGACGTCGTCGCCGGCCGTCCAGGCCTGCACCATCCAGGGTCGTTGGACGGCGTAGCCGTGCAGGAGGGCGGCGATGCGCTTGGCGGTCGGGTAGCGCCGACTGCGCCGCAGGGCCTCCTCCCCCGGTTCGAGGCCGTGGCCGACGTGTCGGGCGACGATCGCGAGCCAGGGCTCGTCGAGGTGCTGCTCGATGACGTCGAGGACTGCCCAGGCGAGACGCCGCGGCGCCCAGGGGTCGTCGCGTTCCTTCTCGGTGAGCTCGGTGAGCAGGTGGAGGGGCCGCACGAAGGAGACGCCCGCGCAGATGCCGTCTTCGTGTCCGGGGGCCGTGCCGAGCCGGTGGCTGAGGGTCTGGGCGAGCCACCGCTCCACCCCGGCTGCCGCGACCACGACGAGGTCGCGCTCGAAGGGGTCCTCGGGCGGCTCGGCCAGCAGCCCCGCGAGCCCCTCCGCGAGCACGTCGGCCCGCTCCGCCCGATGGATCGTCAACGCCACACGACGAACCTAGCCGTAGGGGCGGACACGAGTCGCGACCCCGTCCACAGCACCCTGCGGCTCCAGCCGATCGGTCAGCGCGAGGGCAGCCGGCCCCGCAGTGCTTGCGGGGTAGACAAGGCGCGCACCGGACCGGCGCGAGGTAGCTGAGGCGCGCATTAGGTCGGCAGGAGGTAGGTAACGCGCGCATCAGGCCAGCGGGAGGTAGGTAAGGCGCGTCAAGGACGACTCTTTTCGAGTGCTGCCTACCTCTAACCTGGGTTGTGCTCGCCAGTTCAGCTCAGAGTCGTCGAGAGCGATCGCTCACGTATGCGCTTTCGGACGGACATCCGAGCGTTGTGGATCGAGACTTCACCCGGCGTCGGGATTTCGCTAACTTCTGACGCGTCAGATCGGGGGATCCAACATGAGAGAAGCCTTGACCGTCGGCGCGGTAGCGCTGCTCCTGCCGCTCCTGGCTTGCAGCAAAACATCGGAAGTCCGTGAGCCTGAAGTCGAACCCACTCCGAGTTCCTCGCAACTACCTGCTCCGCCAACTTTTCCTTCCCAGGCGCGAGAATCAACAGACGAAGGCGCCGTGGCCTTCGCTTCGTACTGGGTCGACGCATTCAACTACGCAGCCATCACTGGCGACGAGAAGACACTGCGTCAGCTGAGCCGTCAGTGCGACGCATGCACCCGCTTTGCGGATTCAATCGGAGACCTGAAGCCCAGCGAGCGTCCCGAAGGCCCGACCTGGAAAATCCGTTCGATGGTGGTTTCGCGTTACGATGTAGCCACCGACGTCAAGTTCGACCTCGTCTTGCTTGGAGGCGAGAGGTCAACCGTCGCCTTCGAGATGACCCCCAATGCACCGTTCACCATCACCGACCTTTACAGAGTCAAATCATGAACTTTCTCGCGTCGTCGATGATGATCAGCATCTTGGTGTGGCCCGCAGCCGCTGGTAGCGACGTCGATGTCTTGCCCGACGGCCTCAACCCGAATCTCAGTCTGACGGCACGCGACTGGTCTTCTGGCGGAGAGTCGCGCCGAAGTCATCAAACGCGTTCCTCGGAGAGTGCCTTCACCGGAGCAGCCGCACCCCGCGCGCAGACAAGGTGTTTCTTTGACTCCGGCGACGTTCAAGAACGACGCTTCGAGAGAACTTTCCGCTGCGGAGCCCGCGGCACCGTTGCTTCCGAGCCCGACGAGGTCGCGCCGCAGGAGGAGCCGGAGCTGACCGAGGGTGATGTGCGGCGGGCGGTCAGCGAGATCCCGATGCCGGCGCTGCGGGTCACCGTCCAGCCGGGCGGGCGGACTCTCGTGAACGTGCCGACGATCCTGCACACCGACCCGCGGCCGGTGCGCGAGAGCATCACCCTGCTCGGGCACGACATCGACGTCGAGGCGACGCCCACCGGCTACACCTGGCACCACGGGGACGGGACGAGCCGGACCACCACGCGACCCGGTCGGCCCTACCCGGCGAAGGACGTCACGCACACCTACCAGCGCACCGCCGAGCGGGTCAGCATCCGCGTCGACACCACCTACACCGTCCGGTACCGCGTCGACGGTGGAGCGTGGACACCCCTCGGCCAGCCACTCACCGCCGCCGGTACAGCGACTCCGCTCGAAGTCGCCGAGGCCGCTCCGGTGCTCGTCTCACCGCGACGCTGACCGAGAGACGGCGAGGTCCCGGGACCCGCCAGGGGTGTCCCGGGACCTCGCCGGTCCGGCTCAGCGCAGGGCCGAGACCGCAGCCACGACGTCGACCAGACCGTGACCCTTGTCGAACGACGAGCCGTCGACGTAGGCACTGCCGTCGGTGTACTTGTACGCCGTCGACGTCAACGCCGCCTCCACTTCGGCTGGCGTCGCCGTCGGGTCAGCCTGGAACAGCTGCGCGACGATACCCGCCACGTGCGGCGCGGCCATCGACGTGCCGCTGATCGTGTTGAACGTGCCCACGTCGAGCGGACCAGGCCCGTCCTTCGGGTCCAGACCCGTCGCGCAGATCACGAGGTACGGACGGCACGAGGACGTGATGTCCTCCCCCGGCGCCGACACGTCCGGCCACGTGGACCGGTCCGTTGCCGCACCGCGGCTGGAGAACGACGAGACCCGGCCGTCGCGGGTGCCGGTGTCGAGGTCGTAGTAGGACGCGACGGAGATGATGCCGCCCGTCGGGTCCTGACCGGGCGGGTTCGTCAGGCTCTCGCTGCCGTCACCACCGTCGTTGCCGGCCGCCCACACCGTCACGACACCCTCCGCAGCCAGCGCACGCTGAAGCTTCACGGTCGCCGACTCCGGGTCGAAAGCTCCACCACCCGACGGCCCGTAGGAGTTGTTCGTGACCTTGATCGGCGGGCACTCGGCCGCCGACACCCCGTCGCCGCACGGCTTCGCGTGGTTCTCCAGGACCCAGTTCAGCGACGCGTCCGCGCCGAGGATGAGGATCCCCGCGCCCGTCGACAGCGACACCAGGCTCGCGCCCGGCGCCGCGCCCTGCAGCTTCTCCCCGCTCGTCAACGTCGTGGGCCGACCGACCGCGATGCCCGCGACGTGCGTCCCGTGGCCGCCGAGCGACGTCGTGTCCGTGTCGAGCGCGTTGGGCACCCGCAGGACCTGGCAGCCGGTCTCGTCGAGCGGCGAGCACACCGACTTCAGGTTCGCGACCGTCGCGCCCTTCAGGTACGGGTGCGTCGGATCGACGCCGGAGTCGATCACGGCGACGCTGACGCCGCGACCCGTCAGGGCCGTGCCGTCCGCTCCCGTGAGCGTCGCGGCGGCCTCGGCACCACGCGTGGCGATGTTCGAGGTCTCCTGGTGGTACTCGATGGGCTGGTCGCCCTCGAGATAGGTGACGCCCTCGGCCGATCGGGCAGCCTCGATCTCGCTGCGCGTTCCGCTGGCGATCACCACGCCGATCTTGTCGAAGCTGCCGGCGCGCTCCAGACCGGAGTCGCGTACCGCTCGCTCGGCGTCGACCAAGGTGCGGCCGTGGACCAGCACGGTCGTGGCGGCGCCGCCCTTCAAGGTCGACAGCTGGTCGGCCAGGAACGGCTGCAGACGAGCCTGGTCGTCGGCGCCGGCCTGCGCCGGGACGGTGAGAGCAGCCAGCGCCAAGGCGGCCGCTCCGATGGATGTGGACATGATGCGTCGACGCATGTCTATCGTTCCCCCGAACGTGCGCTCCGTCGGAACCGGAGCGCGTGTAGCACTGCCAACGACGTGCACGCGGCGTGGTTACTGCTCTCCTAGGAACTGTTGTCGACTTGGCGGTCACACCACCGCGCCCACCGGCACACCGAAGGGCACGAACGGCGTCCACGCGGCCTGGACGACCGCTCGCTCCCGCGGCGTGACGACATCGCCGAACGCAGCCACGAGCAGGCAGCCTGCGCCGGGCAGGATCGTCGAGTTGGCCCGAGACTGGAGACATGTCCCCCGAGCCGAAGGTCTGCGCGTCGTGCGGACGTCGGATCGAGTGGCGCAAGAAGTGGGAGCGCGACTGGGACCAGGTGCGCTACTGCTCGCAGGCCTGCCGCAAGCGCGGTGTGACGCGCACCGACCAGGAGCTGGAGGCGGCCATCGTGGACCTCCTCGACGCGCGGGCCGGCGGCGCCACGATCTGCCCGTCGGAGGCGGCCCGGCGTGTCGACCCCGACGGCTGGCGCGAGCTGATGGAACCCGCGAGACGGGCAGCGCGACGGCTCGTCGCCGACGGAACCGTGGAGATCACCCAGGGCGGGCATGTCGTCGATCCGTCGACGGCCAAGGGGCCCATCCGCGTGCGGAGGGCGCTCTGAGCGATCCGCCAGGACGACGCCGTGGACCGGTCGTCTAACGTTGTGAGACGTGGCCAAGCTCCTCCCCCAGTTCGCCCGGTGGACCCCCGCAGCACTCGACATCCTCCGCGAGACAGCGAGCCGCTACGGCGCCGTGATCACCGTCAGCGACCTGGCCGACCAGGTCCTCGTGCGCACCCGTGTGGAGAGTCCGACGTCGCGCCGCACGTGGCTCGGCGACTTCATGGAGATCACCGCCCTGGCTGCCGCACGCGCAGGTGACCCGCCGCTCACGTCGCTCGCGGTCCAGCGTGACGGCACGGTCGGCGACGTCTACGCACGGGCCGTGCTGGCGACGACCGGTGACGTCGTGCGCGACGTCGAGACGCGAGCGGCCGAGGACCGGCTGCTCTGCTATCGCGCTCTCGCCACCGACCTACCCGCCGACGGTGGCGTGCCGCGGCCCGCCAAGGTGCGCCGCGCGAGCTCGAGCACGACGTCGACCCGCCCCGGCAGGGCACGCGCTGCCGTCGAGACGAAGCCGGTGAAGGTCTGTCCGACGTGCTTCACGGCGCTCCCCGCCACCGGCCTCTGCGACTACTGCGACTGACTCACGCCCTGCGCTGCAGGGTCAGGTGCACGACGCCCGACGGCGACGACACGACCTCGATGTCGTAGTCGTCCTCGAGCCCTGCGAGCCCGTCCCACAGGCGCGCTCCACGACCGAGCACGATCGGAACCTGCACGACGTGCGCGACGTCGACGAGCCGCTCGGCCAAGAACTGGCGCGCCACGTCGGCACCTCCGCCGATGCGCACGTCGAGGCCGCCGGCCATCTCCTGAGCCTTCTCCAGAGCCTCGACTGGAGCGGCGTCGAGGAAGTGAAACGTCGTGTCGTCGAGGACGAGGGGCTCGCGGGGGCGGTGGGTGAGTACGAGCACCGGCATGCCGAACGGCGGCGTCTCACCCCACCATCCGCGCCAGTCGGGGTCGTCCTGCCAGCCGGGCGGCCCGAACTTGCCCGCCCCCATGATCTCGACGCCGATCCCGTCGGCGAAGCGCTGCGCGAACGCCTGGTCGACCCCGTCCGACCCGCCGGCGCGGCCCATCATCGCGGCGCCGAAGGCGGTGTCGAACATCCAGGTGTGCAGACGTTGCCCGGCGTGACCCATCGGCGTCTCGAGCGCCTGCGGCTCCCCCGCTGCGAATCCGTCGAGGGAGATCGAGATGTTGTGCATGCGGACGCGACTCATGCGTCCGTTCTACTCCGTCCCACCGACGGCGTCACCGCTTCTCGCAGGCGATGCCGTCCTTGTCGCGGTCGGACTTCTTGTTGGCGTTGTAGACGGCCTTGTTCTTCGTGAAGTTCGTGACCGGCTTCGTCTTGCCGCGCACCTTGTCGCGCGCGCCCGGCAGGCCGACGCCGTGCTTGTAGACCTTGTTCAGCTCGGTGCAGTTCTTGTAGGTCGTGGCGGCCTCGGCCGGGGCCGCGACGGCACCCAGCGTCCCGATCGAGAGGGCCGTGGCGAGGACCAGGGCGCTTGCGCGTCGCTTCATCGTGTTCTCCTTCGTCGATCCTCGACGCTAGGTCGGATCGCGTCACGCGTCGGACGATCCTGGGAAGATGACTCAGACGAACTAGGCGACGTCAGACGTCCGTCCCACCGCGCACAGCGATGATGACGTCGCACCACGGGAGGCGAGATGGATGAGGTACAGCGGGACCGTGCCGCCGGCGTGCTGCTGGGGCAGGCTTGCGGCGACGCGTTGGGGGTGCCGCACGAGAGCGCGCTCAGGAGGGAGTTCGTCTACGGCACAAACCTCACATCCCGAAGCTGGCACGTTGAAACCATCGAAAGCTGATCTAGGACGACAGGCCCGAATCTGAAGCGACATTCTCGGATCCGACACCCCGTCCGACGAGGACCTTTAGTCTCAGGGCAGCCAAGATCGGGAGAAACTTCATGACCCTGTCCATCACCGTCCAGGCGAACGAGTGGGCCAGCTACGCGCTCGTCTACAACCGGATCCCGTTCGTGCACACCGTCCGGGTGGACGACATCGGGCACGACGCGCCGGCGGTCCTGCACGTCCGGCTCGAGGACCGCGGCGTGGCTCTGACGCACCCGTTCGCCACCGAGCTCGAGCCGGACGCGGACGGCAGCGCAACGGTCGATCCCGTGCAGCTGCAGGTCGACGTGGCAGCGATGAGCCAGGTCGCCGAGGACGTCACGGCTCAGCTGGTGGTGGAGGTCCACCAGCAGGACATCGTGACCAGCCACCGGCAGGACGTGCTGCTCGGGTCGGCGCGGACCTGGAGGACCATCTTCTCCCGGGCCGCGGACGGCCGTGCCGTCCTGAACCCTCTCGCGACGGAGACCCTGGCCGCCTTCGTGCAACCGAACGACCCCAGCGTCGGAGCCTTCCTCGACGCCGTCCGAACACGACTCGAGAGGACCACCGGCTCGGGCTCCACGCAGGGATACCAGGCCGGGCCCGAACGCGTCGACGCGATCGTGCGCGCGATCTGGGACGAGGCCCGCGAGCGGGGCATCACCTACAGCAATCCTCCAGCCAGCTGGTCCGCAGGCCAGAAGGTCCGCACTCCCGAGGAGGTCCTGGACGGCAGGGTCGGCACCTGCCTCGACACCTCGGTCGTGCTGGCCGCCGCCATCGAGCACGCAGGCCTCCACCCCGTGCTGTTCATCGTCGAGGGCCACGCCTTCCTCGGCTACTGGCGCACGGAGGAGCTGGGCTTCGCGTCCGTCGAGGCGCTCGAGAGCGCGGTGAATGCCGTCGACAGCGGTCGCCTGCGCGTCCTCGAGACCACCAGCGTAACCGGCGGCTCTGACTCCGCCGACGTCGACGACGACGTCCACCAGGTCACGCGCGGCCGCTACCTCTCGGGCGACCTCTCCCGCTTCGAGGGGGTCGTGGACGTGCGGGTCGTGCGCGCCCAGAGCCAGGTGCTCCCCCTCCCCGCCCACCGGGTCGAGAGCTCTGGCGCCGCCACGCTGGTCGAGTACGTCCCGACCGAGCACTCGGGGCACCACGTGGTGTCGACGACACCGCAGGTGGACGAGCGCACGGGTGCGGTCGTCGCATCCGTCCCACCTCGGGTCCAGTCGTGGAAGAACGCGCTGCTCGACCTCAGCCTGCGGAACAAGCTGATCAACTTCACCGAGCGGTCGGCGATCCAGCTCGCCGTCGCACCGGGCAGCATCGGCCACGTCGAGGACCTGCTGAGCGCAGGTCAGGCGGTGACCCTGCTCCCCGGCGACGCGGTCCCCGCGACGAGCGAGGCGCAGGGTGTGCGCTTCGGCGCCGACCTTCCCGCGTCGCAGCTCAAGGAGTACCTCGACACGAAGCGTCTCTTCACCGACGTCCGCACGGGCCAGACCCTCGACACCTACCTCCGCAGGATGCGGAACCTGGCCTACAAGGCGCGGACCATCGAGGAGGAGACCGGCGCGAACAACCTGTACCTTGCGCTCGGGTCGCTGCACTGGCAGCTCGACGACCGCCCGCTCAAGTCGCCGCTCATCCTGCTGCCGGTGCTCCTCGTGCCCGGGTCCCGCCGCGGTCTGTACCGTCTCCAGCTCGACGAGTCCGGTGCCAGCACGCCCAACTACTGCCTCATCGAGAAGCTCCGCCAGGTGGACGGCATCAGGATCCCGGGACTGGAGAACCCCACGGAGGACGAGCACGGCATCGACCTCGCCGCGACCTTCGAGGCCGTCCGGGAGGTGATCATCGAGAAGGACCTGCCCTACCGCGTGGAGGAGTCGGCGGACGTCGCCGTCCTGCAGTTCGCCAAGTTCCGCCTGTGGAAGGACCTGGACGACGACTGGGAAGGGTTGATGGACGCTCCGCTCGTCCGCCACCTCGTCGAGAACCCGACGGGTGAGTTCGAGGACCCGCACGGCGAGGCGTCGATGGCCGACCTCGACGAGCTCGACGCCAGCTGCCCCATCCCCGCCGACGCCTCACAGCTCGAGGCGGTCGCCGCCGCGGTCGCGGGCCACACCTTCGTGCTCGAGGGACCGCCCGGGACCGGCAAGTCCCAGACGATCACCAACCTGCTGGCCCGCGCCATCGCCTCCGGCAAGCGGGTCCTGTTCGTGGCCGAGAAGCGGGCTGCTCTCGACGTCGTGTCCTCGCGCCTCGAGTCCGTGGGCATGGGTCCGTTCTCGCTCGACCTGCACGACAAGTCGAGCAAGCCTGCCGTCGTCCGCGACCAGATCAAGCAGGCACTCGACCTGCACCTCGAGCTCGACCGGCAGGGCCTCACGGCCGAGCAGGAGTCGGTGAGCAGCTCCAGGCGGGCACTCCAGCGGTACGCGACGCGGCTGCACGAGAAGAACACGGCCGGCCTCTCCTACTACTCGGCACGCACGCAGCTCCTGGCCTACCCCGATGACCTGCCGGCGCTGCCGATCACCTCCGAGGAGCTCACGAGCCTCGAGGCCGAGTCGTTGGCGCGACTCCGCGGCTCGCTCCGTTACCTCGAGGACACCGCAGACCTCGCTCGTCCGCAGCAGCACCATCCCTGGGGCTTCGTGCGCCGTGCCGTCGACGATCGCCGCGGCGTCCTGGCCGCTGCCGCCGACCTCGACCGTGCCGTGGCCGAGCTGCCCCCTGCCGGACCGCTGCGGGATGCTGTCGACCAGGCGCGGACCCTCGAGGACCTGGCGGGACTCGTCAGCCTCGTGCACGGACCCGCGGTCACGGCGGCCGAGCTCGACGAGGTCCGTACGCGTTCCTGGGTCGAGCGTCGCGACGCCTACGTCAGCACGCTCAGCGCGCTGGCGGGCACCAACCCGCCGGCGCTGGAACGAGTCGCACCCGCGGCACTGGACCTGCCGGTCGAGGACGTTCGAGATGCCGTGGTCGCAGCCGCCGCGACCGGCTTCTTCGGTCGCAGGAAGCGGGTGCTCGCTGCCCTCGCCCCGCTCGACCAGCACCTGAAGGCCCCCGTGAAGCCCAAGGAGGCCCCTGCCCTGCTCGAGCAGCTCGTCGGCATCAGGGCCGGCGCGGACGCCGTCGCCCCCGAGCGCTCCGGAGTCACCGGCACCCGCCCCGTCGTTGGGTGGAACCCCTACCAGGACGCGTCGCTCGACGCGGTGGAGCACCAGCTGCAGTGGTTGCAGGTGCAGGCGGCCTTCATCGCTCCTGGCCCCGACGGAGTGGTCACCCCGTTCGGGCAGACGCTGCGTGCGCTCCTCGACGCGGACCTCGTGCTGAGCGACAAGGAGAGCAGCGCCCTGCGCGCTCTCGAGACCGCGGCGCGCGACCTGGTGTCGGCGTCCGGCTCGAGCGACCGCGACGTGCACGACTGGCTGGACGACGCTGCGTTCGTCCCGGTCTGGACCACGGGCGTCGCGACGCGCTCGAACCCGGCCCAGGCCGAGAGGTCGCTGGACCGGTGGCTCGCCTTCGTCTCGGCGGCCGCCGTGCTGCGCGAGCTGCACCTCGACCAGGCCTTCGACGCCGTGCTCGAGGGTCGCGTCGGCAGCACGTCCGCCGTGGCGTCCCTGGAGAAGGGTCTGGCGCTGGCCTCGACCCAGGAGCGCATGCTGGCCTCCGGTCTCGACGGCTTCGACGCCGAGGCGCACGGCACGTCGGTGCATCGCTTCGCGTCCTCGATGGTGGACCTGCGCACCCACCTCCAGCGGTCCGTCGCGGCAGACGTCCTCGCGGCTCGACCGTTCCGGTCCGGTTCGGAGAAGGGCCAGGTCGGTGAGCTCCGTCGCCAGCTGGAGCGACGCCGGGGAGGCATGAAGGTGCGCGAGCTGCTCGCCACGTACGGGGACCTGGTCACCCAGGTGATGCCGTGCGTGCTGGTCAGCCCGGACTCCATCGCGCGCTTCTTCCCCGTCGGGTCGATCACGTTCGACCTCGTGGTGTTCGACGAGGCGTCGCAGATCCGCGTGGCGGACGCGGTGGGCGCCATGGGACGCGCCACCTCTGCCGTCGTGGTCGGCGACAGCAAGCAGATGCCACCCACCTCCTTCGCGGAACCCGGCACGGATGACACCGCCACGGTCGACGACCTCCTGGTGCAGCCCGACGAGGAGAGCATCCTCACCGAGGTCGCCCAGGCGGGAGTCGGTCGCCGCGCCCTCACCTGGCACTACCGGAGCAAGGACGAGTCCCTCATCGCCTTCAGCAACGAGCACTACTACGAGAGCCGGCTCTCCTCGTTCCCCGCGCCCGACCCGGGCCTGGACGCCGAAGGCCGCCCCGTGGCGGGCGTGAGCCTCGTGAAGCTCGACGGCACCTTCGTGCGCACGCCCGGTCGGGACAAAGGCACGAACCGGGTCGAGGCCGAGGCCATCGTCACGGAGATCCGTCGTCGCTTCGCGGCCTCGCCGGGCCGGGTCCCGTCGGTCGGCGTCGTGACCTTCAACATGCCGCAACGCACGCTCGTGGAGTCGATGCTCCGCGACCTCGACGACGCCCGCATCCTCGAGGCGATGGACGGCACCAACGGCGAAGGCCTCTTCGTGAAGAACCTGGAGAATGTCCAGGGCGACGAGCGGGACGTGATCCTGTTCTCCACGGCCTTCAGCCGCAACGACAAGGGCGTGCTGCCCCTGAACTTCGGTCCTCTGACGAACCGGGGCGGCGAGCGTCGGCTGAACGTCGCCATCACGCGCGCCCGCACCCAGGTGGTCATCTTCACGTCGTTCGACCCGAGCGAGCTGCGTGTCGACGCGACGGGCTCGATCGGCATCAAGCACCTCGCCGCGTACATGCACGCTGCCGCTGCCAGGACCTCGGGAGCCGACCAGACGTCCCACCGCGCCGTGGTCGATCGCCACCGCGACGAGATCGCTGAGGCGTGCCGGGAGGCGGGTCTGGTCGTGACGACGGACCTCGGTCTCTCCGACTTCAAGATCGACCTCGCGCTGGCGCACCCGTCGGCGCCCGACTCACCCCTGGTGGCGGTGCTCCTCGACGGGGAGGGGTGGGCTGCGCGCCGCACCGTCGGTGACCGCGACGGCCTGCCCGTGTCGGTCCTCGAGAACCTCATGGGCTGGCGGTCGGTGCAGCGGGTCTGGATGCCCGAGTGGCTGGAGGACCGGGGGTCGGTGGTGCGCAGGCTCGTCAACGAGGTCGACACGGCGCGCACCGCCCCGCGGCGCGTCCCCGATGTCTCGCAGCCGGCGCCCTCGACGTCTGCCGACGTCGAGCAGGACCATCCGCAGCAGGGCGTCCCGCAGCGGTCTGAGCCTGCAGTATCGGCAGCCGCGAGCGTCGTGACAGATCCGAGTCCGGCGTCGCACACGTTCGCCTCGGCGACTCCGTCGAGCTTCCTGGGCGACCAGCAGCTTCCCGGCGCCGAACCCTTCCGTCCATGGGCGCCGCGCAAGGCCGGCCCCAGGTCCACGCTCGACGCACTCCCTGGCCACCAGGCCGCACAGAAGGTCGCACAGGTGCTCCGCGGGATCGCCGAGCAAGAAGGGCCGGTGTCGTCCGAGCGAGCGGCTCGCCTGGCCGCGGGCGCCTTCGACCTGACACGGCTCAACGCGGCGAGGATCGAGGCCATCGTGCGCTGCATCCCGCGGGAGATGCGCGACGACGAGGGCTTCGTGTGGCCGATGGGCGTCGACCGCGCGTCGTGGACCACCTTCCGGACGGCGACGCTCGACGACCCGCGACCCATCGCCGACATCCACCCCACCGAGATCGTCAACGCCATCGTCGCCCTGTGCCGTGACGCCCACGGCATGACCGAGGACGAGCTGCTCAAGGAGACGCTGCTGCTCTTCGGATGGCGGCGGCGCACCGACGCCCTCACGACGCCCGTGCTCGCAGCGCTCCGCCGTGCGCAGGAGGCAGGACGCGTCGTCGTCGGTGCGGACGAGATCGTCCGCGCGGTCGTCTGAGGGCTCGGCCACCGCGCACCGGCGTCGTCGCGTCGGTGACGGCACGAAGCCTGCTGGGTCGGTGCGGCGCACCGACCCAGCAGGCGCCGTCGAGCACGCCCGGCACCCTCGGAGTCTCGAGTCAGAGAAGGCCAGGCTCGTCGGCGGAACCCTGCGCGAGCTCTGCGAACTTGGCTGCCATCGTGGGGTTCTTCCTCGTCGACCGCTTCATCAAGATGTCCTGCGCCTGTCGTTCGCGAGGCGCAGGTTGTTCTCCGACCCGTCAGTGCTTCCTTCGTCTTCTCCAGAAACTTGATCGTCGGCGGCACCTCACTGGAACGGCCCATGCCGCCTGAGTGATGGCGCCAGAACTTCACTCCGACGCAGACCGGACCACCTCGACGATTTGTGATGCAACCTCTGCCGGGTTCTCGTGCTCCCAGAACCGAAGGACACAGCAGCTCTCGCTGCGAAGAATCTGATCGGTCTCACGATCACGCTCGCGGTTGCGCCTGGCTTTCTCCGCCCAGAACGATCGATTCGACTTGGCGATCGTGTGATGCTCGGGACATCCGTGCCAGAAGCAACCATCGATGAACACCGCGATGCGGCGGCGGGTGAAGACGAGGTCCGCTCGGCGGTTCAACCTCGGAAGAGGCCTGAAGTCAACGCGGTAACGAAGGCCCGCCGCGTGCACGCGGCGTCGCACAGCGATCTCAGGCTTCGTGTCTCGACCGCGATTGCCTTGCATCGATTGGCGTACAGCCGGGGAAGAGGCCCACGAGTCCGTCAACTCACGCCCCCCGATCTTGCGCTCGTCGCGATCGACGCAGCGCCGTCAGCACTGGAAGGATTCGAGGTGGTCGACGAGCGCCGTCTCGAAATCATCGCGGACTCGGAGCGAGCTTGCATGCAGACGGCTGTAGAACCCTTTGGTGGCTCCAAAGGACAAGGGCGTCCCGCCGTGTCGGTCGATGAGCCCTGACAGTGTCGACGGCGGCTTTGCGTGAATGGGCCGATCGCTCAGACTCCAGCTTTCCCGGACGCCGCCGATCGACGCGGCTGCAGACGGCCACCGATCGCCCGGACGGAGGGCTCGTCTGTCGACGTCCAGCGGATCGCCGGGCGAGGTCAGGCCTCGCCCGATCCATGCCGCAACAGGTACCGAGACGGCGTTGCCGACCATCTTCCATCGCACACCGTCCTTCGAACCTTCCGTCCAACCTGCCCGGAAGCCCTGCAGCCTCTCCCCCGCGCGGACGCTGGGGCGAATGATCGCACGGCCGGGTTCGCCGTCGATACGCCAGATCGCCGGGGGTGAGGCGATGCCGACCTTCGATCCCCCCTTGAGGGTCGGGGTGACTCCGTCACCCCAGCCGACACCACGGTTGCCCTCCGTCCAGGAGAAGCCATAAGCGGAGTGGTTGGCTCGAGCAGTGGTGGGACCGGCATCCTCAGCGAAAAGCACAGCTCGCGGATCTTCGCTTCGCGAAGCGACGAGGAACACCCGGCGTCGTCGCTGCCGAAGTCCGAAGTGTTGCGAGTCGACGGTCCGGTAGGCCCAGTTCCAGCCGCGCTCCTCAAACCAGTCAGCGATGTACGTCATCGCAGAACCGCCGCGAAGGCTCAACATGTTCGGGACGTTCTCGAGCACCACCCACGTCGACGCCGCATTCTCGATGAGTCGGAACGCTTCCCTCACCAGCCCGGACTCAGAACCTTCGATTCCGGCTGTGCGTCCAACCTGGCTCAGATCAGTGCAAGGAAACCCTGCCGTGACGACGTCGACCTTCGGGATAGAACGAAGTTCACGGATGTCGCCCACGACATCGGCGTCGAATCGCGCCCTCAGGATCTCAGACGCGGGCGTCCAGTACTCGCAGAGCAAGTCTGGAACGATCCCGGCACGCTGCAGACCGAGTTCGAAACCGCCGATACCGGCGAAGAGGCCCACCGAACGCATGCCTACATCCTCGAGCATGCGTCCCCCCGGTCCGAACGCGGGTCGTCAGTAGTCGACGAGCGCACCGTGGTCATGAAGCGTCTCCAGCTGTTGCACGACGCTCTCGGCTACGTTCACGTCGTGACTGAGGAGCCCGCACTCGAGGTTGAGCTTGGCAGCGGCGTTCGAGAAGTTGGCGCTAGTAACGAGCGCTGCGGTTCGGTCGACCACCACGAGCTTCGCATGTTGACGTGGCATCCACTCCCCCTCGGCCGCGGGCGCGTAGGCCCAGACTCTCGCGCCGCGGAGCGCTTTGGGAACCGCCCCACCGTTCGTCTCCTGCATCCCTCGGTCGACGATGACGGTGACGGCGACCCCGCGATCGATGGCGTGTGCTAAAGCCTGGACATAGTCCGATCCTGCGCCGGCCGAGTAGGTCGCAGCGTACACGGTCGCCGTCGCCCTGTTGATCAGATCGGCGACGGCGAGCGTCGTTCGGCCCCCCAATCCCGGCACGGTCGGGGCGGTCCATACCGGTTCGGGGCCCGGTCTGCGGGGAACGGCGGCGATCCCGTCAAGGACAGCTGCTGCTAGTTCGGCGCCCCCGGCCTCCTTGATCAGTGCCACGAGCAGCAACTTGACCTCGCGTCGGTTCACCGCGAAGGCACGCTGAGCCGCGAGGTGCGGGAGGCCCTGCTGACGCAGGGTGGCCGCGATGGCTTGAGCCTCGGCGGGCGCCAGCATCTCGCCCAACCGGGCGACAGGCGACACGGCTCAGGCTCCAAGGATCGGCTGCAACAGCGAGGGTGTGGCGATGTCTGGATCGACCAGGAGGTCGAGTAGCATGCGTCGGTCGAGGAAGCGGTTGATCCGCTCGCAGCTGGTCTCGCTGACGAACAGACAGAAGTGGCATGCCGCGCCGTGGAGGAAATCCTCCTTGCCTCGGGGGCGTCGGTGGGAACAGACCGGGTCACTGGAGCACCGCCCTCCCCGCCGGACGGCATCGTGGACGAGGGGGCCGAGCCGCTCGGGCCTCGACAAGTCGACCAACCCGCCCAGTGTCCCTTCGCTGTCGGACGCGGTTGTGCTGATGAGCAGTCCCGCAGCAGCTGGCCGCTCGCCGTCCTCGCGCCATGCATAGATGCGCTCGGTGAGACTGGCCGATCCGTAGCCACTCGACATGGCCGCCTCGCGGATAAGCAGGTGGGACAGGGTGTGGAGGGCCCAGTACCGCGGCGCGGGGAATCGGCTGTCGGGATCGATGCTGTCTGCCGTCTTGCTGGTCCGTCGCTTGAAGTTGAGCTCGTGGGCGCGTCGGTAGGTTTCCCAGATGTCGAGGTCGAGAATTCGCTCTTCCCAGGCGACGACTGCTGCTTCGTCGAATTGCATGAAGAAGCCCTCTCCACGGTCCTCGGTTGCTGGGACCCATGTAGGTCGGCCGTCGCGGCCCAGGGGTGCGACGCGGCTCCTGCTGTCCTCGATGCGGTCGAGGGCGTCGATCCGAGTGAATCCGAGGAAGGCATTGACCTTCTTGAGCTTCTCGACCGCAACGACCTCCCGGACGACGGGCTTCAGGGAGGCGGGGACATTCCGGCGGACGGCGCGGAAGTCCGCAGCACCCGAGTGCTTCGTGTACTTCTCCTCATCGGTGAGTACCAGCCATTCCGGAATCAAGATGTCGGTCGGGTCAGTGCTCGCCGCGGCCGTCGGAGGCGGGGCACCAGCGCCCTTGAGCGCCTGAATCGCTTCCCACAGGACGTCGTCGGTGGCGTTCCCGAACAGGTCGCTCTGCGTGACGCTGCCAGCCCATCCGCGGAATCCAGCGAGCGCGTCCTTCCCGGTTGCCGCGGCGAGTACCTCTGGCGGCAGCGATTGGAGAATTGGGAGCAGATCGGCCACGGTGGCCACCTCCTCGCGAGGAAGCGCGAGAAGACCGACCGTGGAGGCGAACCACTGGTTGGCCGCACCAAGCATCATCAGCTTGCCCGGCTGGTCGCACTGGTAGAACGCGTCGAGATGTGGATGCCGGCCGCGACACCGAGGCAACTTGTCTGCTGCCTTGGGCCCAGTGGCCTCCAGCATCCCGCGCCGAGCATCGCAAGACAGACAGATGATCTGAACATCCGGGCCGAGGTTGCTCTTCCACTCCCGCATCCGGAGTTGCGGGACCTTGGCGTTCGGGCAGGAGCCACCACGGTGGACCCAGGCGGCGTACGGGAACTCGTCGAGGTGCCCGTTGATGCAAGCGATCAGGTAGCGCGCAGGCACTGCGGCCTGCTCACGTCCCTTCCTTGTCTTCGATTTGCTTGTGCCGGGGCTCCAGCCCTTGCAGTCCTTGTGGACGAACGTCGCCTGGTCGGGTCGGTACTTAAGAACGTTCTTGAACTCGAAGATCGGGTGGCTCACCGGCGCGAGCAGGTTGCACCCGGTGCAGCGAAGCCACTGCGGGAAGATGCGCGCCGGGATCCCGAGGTCGATCGCCTCGTCACCGAACCCGCCTGGCGCTTCGGGCGCCCAGGGCGCCTTGCGCAGCTGGGTGACCTGGTCGCCGAGGTATGCCTGGACCAGATCGAGGAGACGGGGCTCGACGATGACGTCCGCGCCGCCGGCTCGGCGGTCGTAATAGCGCCGCCAAGCGTCCAGGCCATGTGGCATCACGGACAGGTGGGGCAGATCGACAGTGGCTCCGACGCCCGAGGTGTAGAGCAGGGCAGACGGTCGGACGGAGCCGACCTTGCTTCGGTTCTTGGTGACCTTGGCCTCGACGTCGGCGATGGGATCAAGTTCGGCGAGACCGATCGTCACGGGCGCAAGACCCTGATCGGAGGCGTCGGCGTCAAGAGATGTCTCGCTCATGCGTCATCTCCCTTCGGGAAGTCCCAGTCTGGAGCTGTGGCCGGCTCTTTGAACGCGAGATTGGCTGGGGCGGGGCTGACCAAGAGGTTGAACTCCGGCTGCACCTCGCGCATGGAGTTGGCTACGACGAACACGCGATCGGCCGGTGTCGGCACGGTCGTCTCAGGGCTGATCAGAAGCGGCCACTCGACATGGCCCTTCCGCGGACGCTCGTAGACGAGCGCACCGCCGTACTCCTTGGCCTTGTCGTACCACCGGTCAACGCGTTGGAGCAGCTTCTGGCGCATCCGCTCGAGCGTCTGTGAATCAGGTGCCGCGGGCGCTGCGCGTGCGATCAACCTATCGATGAGCTTCTGGGCTGCGGGAAGCTTGCTGAGGACCTCACCGGCACCATCCGCCGGCGACAGTGACGCGGGCTGTCCTTCGTCCGCAACCCGTATCGCGCTGACCAGCATGCCCATCAATCCGCGCTCCATGGCGGTGTCCGAGAACGGCGTGACGCTCAAGGCTTCGACCTGGGCGTAGAACGTGTCGTGGTAGTGCCGGAACGACTCGAAGTGGGACATGTCGCGAGGGCGCGACCAGTTCGCCAACGACACCACGAGGCCAGGCTTGCGGGCATCGCGGCCGACGCGAGAGGACGCCTGGATGTATTCGGCGGTGTTCTTCGGTTGCCCCACGACCAGCATCAGGCCAAGCCGTGGAACGTCGACCCCGACCTGGAGCATCGATGTCGCGAGTACGACGTCGTAGGGGCGCGGCGGGGACTTCGGTGGTGCCTGCTTGGCCTCGATCGCTGCTTGGTATGCCTTGCCGTTGGCGGCCTTTCCGCGAGTGGTCCAGCGGTCGCCGAAGGGCACCGCGAGGTGGTCGAGCGTCTTGGCGATCTCCTCTGCCGAGATCCGTGCGGTGAGCTCACCGATCGACAGCCGGGTCCAGTCGGTCGTACGGCGAGGGAACGGTTCGGTGTTGCCGGCGACGCGGGTGGTGACGTCGTCATCGAGGTAGCGCCGCATACCTGCCAGCTCACGGGTCGCGGAGAAGTAGCCGACCGTCGTCATGTACGGGTCCGCCGCATCGCCGTGTTGATCGAGAAGCTTCTGGCCGGCGAGGAGAAGCACCTCGGACATACGGATCTCGGCCAGCGTCAGCCGGATGCCGTGGGCACACACGCCGAGGTACTTGCGCCCAGGATCCTCGTCCGACACCGCCTTCTCCTTGGAGAAGAATGTGTCGCGAACGTCGAGCACCTGTGGCGGGAACACCGCGACTCCCCGACCGTAGAGCGCGGTGACCTGGTTGAGGGCGTTGCGCACTGTCGCCGTGGATGCAACCACGAGGGGGCGAACGGTCGTGCCGTCCCGCTCGTAGGAGGAGAGGACGTCGACGGCGTTCTCGAAGACGCCGACGGCCGTGCCGAGCGCACCCGTGATGAGGTGCAGCTCGTCTTGGATGATCAGATCCGGCGGCCGCAGGCGGCCCACCTTCGCGACCTGGACAGGCGGGTAGGCCCTGCCGCCCTCGTCCTTGTGGTTGTGGGACTTGCCCGTGCAGCTTCCGCGTGAGTCCGGGTGCCGGTACCCGTGGCGAGGGCAGTATTCAGAGACGTAGCCGAAGAGGCTGGCTGCTTCACCCTCGCGGGCGAGCCGGGCGAACTTGTCCACGGTCGCGAGGAGGAACGAGGGCGGGTTTCGGTAGAGCTCGTCGTCGACTGTCGTGATCGGCAGAGGCCCGGCGTCACCGTCGAGCGAGAACGGGCAGTGACCCTTGCGGTCACCACAGCGAACCTCGATCCGCTCGGTGGCTCCGACGGTGCGCAGGTCGCGCTTCGGGTCGATCTTGGATCCGCACCATGGACAGCGCTGAAGTTGGAGCACCGTCAGCCCATGCGTCTTGCCGGTGTCCTGCCGAGCGGTCTCGACCTGCTGCTTCGCGTCGGTGTAGCGCTTGGGACTGACCGCTGAGCCCACCCACAAGCCGATGCTGAACGGGCGTTCCCCCCATGTGGCCGGATCGGCCTGACGCATCAGCTCCGCTGCGCAGACGAGCGCCGCCGCACGTTGGAACTGTTGGGAGGTGAGAAGCCGGAGCGTGTAGCGCATGAGGACCGCGACGCCGTCGCCACCATCCAGTGGTCCGTCGTCGGTCTCGACGACGCCCTGAAGGCGGCGGATCGCGAAGGCGAAGGCCGCAAGGCCGAGGTACGCCTCGGTCTTGCCGCCACCGGTTGGGAAGAACAACAGCTCCACGTTGGCGGCGGGACCGCTGCGGAAGCCATCGGTCGGATCGGTGAGCGCCGGCAATTGGAGCAGGATGAACGCGAGCTGGAACGGACGCCACGACGCTGCGGCGTCGCCAGCCTTCTCCACTTCGGCGACGGCGTCCTCGATCGTCAACGTCGCCCGCTCCGAGCGCTTGGCGGCGACCTGGTAACGCATCCGCTGGTCACGCATCGTGCGATTCATGAAGCGGAACGCCTCGAGCGCTTGAGAGTTCGTCTTGAGAAGCTCAAGCCCAGACTCGAGCCGGGTGACGACCAAACCCGCCTCCGCAATCGCTTCATCAGCGATCTCGGTCAGGTGGCTGGGCAAGTGCTCAGCGAGCGCAGACTGTTTGTCGAGCCATTCTCGGTAGCCGTCGATGAGCGGCATGAACGCCTCATCCACGCTGGCCAGATCAAGCTCCATGAGAACCCGCATAGCCGTCTCGGCCTTCCCGGCACTGCCCGCAACGGTCTGTGCAACGTCCGCTGTGGGCAGCCACGTCGTTTGGACAGACGTGGCACGGCGCAGGGACTCACCGTCGGCATCGAATCCTTCGGCCCAGTTCACCGATGCGGTGCGGCCGATCGCGAACTCCAGGCGATGCCGATACTGCAGGTCGAGCCGCTGACGCTCGGGGTCGACCTCGTCATAGCCGTCGGCAAGGACGTCCCGCGTCGGGAGGAACACCGCGTCGCCACTGTTGGCCTCGACCTTCAGCTTGGTTTGGAAGAGCCAGTCCCCCGGCGGCGCGTCCAGTGCCGTCACCCGGTCGTTCGAGAGCGCAAGCTCGACGATCGTGCGATCGGCGCGTGGGTAGAGCTCGACGCGAAGCGTGACATCTGAGTCGAGGGTCATCGGCGGGAGTACGACGTGCTCCGCGTGGTCGCGTACATCGATCTCAACGGTGCGCTCGAACGGGATCCGTCGGGAGAACTGAACCTTGCGACCATCCTCGTTCTCCTGACGGAACGACCCATACCGGCCCCACGACCCAGTCACACTGAGGACTCCGCATTCGCGTGGGACCTGGAATCGGAGCCCCATCGACGAGGGGTGCGTCAACGCGCCCTTCGCGCCCTCATCTCGCTCCTCGTCCTCTTCGGCCGGATCCTCATCCGTGGGAACCGGCACGCCCGACTGGCCGTTGGTGATCAGATCCAAGTCAGTAACGGCCAGCCCCGATTCGGCGGGATCCGCGCCTTCGTCACGACCGGCCGCAACCGCCAGCGTCGGGTCGATAGTGACCGGCGCGAGAGCACCGACCATGTACGCCGCACGCGGAGTCCCCTTGATCTCCTCCTCGGGGCCGTTCCGCGGACCAAGAAGCTCCTGTTCGATGAGCGCCACGAGGTCGGACCGCACTGTGGTGGATGCGCTGACGGTCATGCGAAAAGTGTGTCCTGTCCACTCGATGAACTGCGGCCGGGCACGTCTTGGCCCTCGGCGCGCGCGCGTTCATGGTTCAACCCGAGCAAGCGCCCAAGGATTTCCGCGCGTGAATCTGGAGAAACCGTCCAGCGCTGCAACTGACGGTACGTATGGAAGCCAGGATTCGGCGAGACATCGTCCCACCCGTAGGCCGCCAGCGTTGCCAGATCAAGCTGGACATGCATGTCACGAAGCAGATCGACATCCGCGTCGCCCTGGACCGATGGAGAATGGACTAGGTTGTAGAGAGCGGTGAGCGAAAGTTCGCGACGGATCATCATCTCGCGCCGGCGCTTTTCGAACTCCGCGCCGACGGCCATCAGCCGCTCAGTAGCACATGGCGCGGGAAATGTCTCGAATACATCGGACGGCACGTAGCGAATCCTTGTCTCCAAAGTCCCGCCGTAAGTGATCGCCCAGAGCTGATGGAGTGACGACGAGAGCGCAGCCTGGTCCGCGTAGCTGTCGGTTGCAAAAACGTTCAACGAGTCGCCGAAAACCACGTCTGCCGAGACTCGAACCGGCATTACGTTACTGCTCGTCCTGGCGATTACCAAGACTGTTTGCATGCCTGCAATGGCCTGCCTCAGCGCTGGTCGTTTGTCACCGAACTGCCACCATCGCTCACGGTGCGCTTTCCGGTTGACCTTGGCGCGCTCCGGCCTCACCAACTCCTCAACACGTGCGAACGGCACACCAAACGCCCGAGCTTGCTCTTCACTTCGGTCGTTGAAGTCGATCACCGCCCGAGAGGCGGACAAGTCGGGACGAGAGCTGATGTCGTCGCCCGTCAGGAAGGGCCGGACAACCGCAGCAACACCTGCGTCTTGGTCGGTCCATGCGCGTGCGGTTTCAAGGTCAACGATGAATCCCTTGCCGACGATCACGCAACCCTGATATGCGACACCAGTCTGCGCAACCAGTTTCCGCGGCATCGACTCCACCCCCGCTGAACCCTCAAGCAGGGCTGAGATGTGGGGCACCGCAACGCCATCGGCAACTCGCTCAGCGTGTGGCGACACATCGCCATAGGTACCCCAGATCGCCGCGTACTCCAGACTTGCACTTTCGGATGGCCACGGCTTGCTCTGCACTGCCCTGAAGATCTGGAACTCGCGCGCCACCAGTTGGTCAAGACCGACCTTCCGCGAGTCTCCCTGCGCTACTGAGTTAGTAGCGATGAGTCCGAGGACCCCGGCGGATGTGAGCAGTCCGGAAGCACGCAGAATGAAGTAGGAAACAAGATCCGCGTTGCCAGTGACACCACCGGCGAGCTGGTGCACGAACCATTCACGCATCGGAACGCCCATCGCCCCAGTGATCTTCTTGCCACCCAGGAATGGCGGGTTCCCGATAACAGCATCGAACCCCCCGTACTCGACCATTACGTCTGGCGCCTCCAGCACCCAATGGAGGGGCTCCCACCGCTCATAGTCAGTCTCCACGGCCGGCCTGAGCCCTGAAGATACTCGCTCTAGCAGTCTCGTTCGGTCACCAGAGGACCCGTCGGGAGGGAAAGCCTGCTGGAGGTTCCACGACAGTGTCGTGAACGAGTCGTCAAGCTGTCTTCCCAACTTTCCGCCAAGCGGCAAACCAGCGGCGACGATGCCGTCTGCAACTAGTCGCAGATCGGCCGTCAGCTGGTGAAACTGCCCCAGCAGCCGTGCTTTTGCACGAGACGAGCGCATCGGGTCCATCTGGTCGACCGGGCTGGCTAGGTCGTGCCGCACCTGGTTGGCCGTAGCGATCTTGGCATCAATGTCGACCAGGAGTTGCTGCTGCATCGTCGACGGTGTTGGGGCGACGTGGAGGTAGCGCAGCTGGTCGAGAGAGGTCAGGCCAAGCAGTGAGTTGCCGCAGAAGATCTTGTCGTCCACGAAGGAGAAGGGCTTGGTCTTGTCCATGGAGATCAACCACAGCGAGAGTTTGCACATCTCGACCGCCATCGGGTTGATGTCGGCGCCGTAGAGACAGCGGGCGATCACCTCTCTCATCGCGCGGCGGCCGAGTTCCTCTGCGTCTGCCGAAGCAGCCTCGTCGAGCATGCCTTCAGCGATCCACGCCTCGATGAGACGTTCCGAGAGGTATCGCGCCGCGGCTACCAAGAATGCGCCGGAGCCAGCGGCGATGTCGGCGACCTTGAGGTCGAGGATCGCCGACGACGTCTTAAGTCGCCATTTGGCCTCGTCGTTGGTCTGCAACGGTCCCGGCTCGTAGACGAGGGGCCGCAGCGCATGGAGGACGACCTCTTCCGCCAGCGAGCGCGGCGTGTAGTGCGCTCCTGCGTTCTTCCTTGACGGCGTCTCGATCACGACGAGGCCGCCGCGCGGGAAGACGAGTGGGATGTTGCGCAGGTCGCGGCGGATCAGGTTGCCCCAGCTCACCAAGGTGTCCAGCAGATCGGTGTCCCCGTCGGCCACTGGCGTCAGTAGCCGCACTAGCTCAGCGCGCTCCTCGCCGGTCGGCTCCTTCTCGACGAGCTTGGCCAACGCTGTGGCGGTCTTGCCGGTTGCGGCTGGCTGCTGCTCCTTGACCCAGGCAGCCAAGGCAGTGGCGAGCTTCTTGGAGTCACCATCGTGCTCGTCGTAGAGGTCGTTGATGGTGCTGAGCGGAATCTCCGGCTCTGCACCGTCCTTGCCGACGAGACCGAGGATGATGTCGTCAGTCACCTCGGCACAGGAGTACCCGAGGAGGCCCTCGTAGATGTAACCGATCTGCTCGACGTCGATCTCGCGGAAGGAGATCCGGCGTCGTTCGCCCTTGGCGATGACGGTCTGGACGGACTTGAGCACGTGCAGCATGACGCGGTCGGAGACCTTGAGGCGGAGCCCGTGGGCGTCAGTGGCGTGCAGCCATGGGAAGCGCTCCGGGTCCAGGAGCGAGCCACCGTAGGCGGGCATGCGCATCTCGTCGTAGTTGACTCCCCCGTGCAGCGCTTGGCTGACGGCAAGGAGTCGGTGCCACGCATCGAAGGTCTCGTCGAGGTGCTCCTCTCCGCCTGCGGCCTGGGCACAGAGGTCGTCGAGGAGGTCTCTGATGGCGTAGGAGTCCCAATAGAGCTGCTCGGTTGGGAGCATGTCGCGTTCCTCGGCGAAGAGTAGGAACACGATGCGCATCATCACCGTGACGGCGGCTTGATAGATGTCGTCGGGCTTCTCGGTGAGCGGATCAGGGTCACCGGCCTTAGCTGCCTTGAGCCGAGCCTCGGAGAAAGCCTGGACCAACAGTTCTACGGAGCGGCGGACCTGGGTGCCCAGAGCCTCGGTGATCTCCTCCGCCTCAAGCTCACTCCGCTCGAAGAGTCGGGTCAGGCGCTGTTCGGCGTCGGTGGCGCGAAAGCGCCGCTGGTTGATCAAGGTGAAGAAGGCGTCGCGCAGCAAGGGCTCCTCGGCCCATGTCATCGCGTTCACCATGCCCGAACCGGTCGGCTTGCCTTCCTTCGCCCAGACCAACGCCCACCACTGGCCATCGGTGACGATGCCGACCTCGACCTCTGCCTTTCGCAGCAAGATCGCGAGACGGTCGATGTCGTTGGCTGCCCATCCGTCGAGGCCGGCGTCGCGCAGCCCGGACGTCGGCTCGCAGATCAGGAGTAGTGCCGCGGGGTTGCCGTCCCGGCCCTCAAGCGCGCCAGTCGCTGTTACTGTGATCTGCTCGCCAGGTGATCGAACCGTCACGTCCGATTCCGTGCGCAACTCGTCCCACTCGGCGATGTCGTCGAGCACCACGTCGATCCAGGCGCGGCGAACCGAGTCGTAGGTGCTCTTCGACTCCGGAGTCTTGGGTTGCTCGACGTACCGATCGAAGGACCGCTGCCACTGAGCGTAGGCCTGCTTGAACGTGACCAGGCGGTCGTCGGTGTCTCCAAGGCGATCCACCCCGTTCGGCCACATGTCCTTGAGCACGGGGTAGGCGAGGAACGGCCCGTCGACGTCGACCTGGGCGAGCCAGTCGCTGTGGACGTCGGAGCTCTTGCTCGTGCGCTGCCTCATCGAATCGCCAATCCGTTCTCCAAGTCGCGCGCGGCGAGGGCGAAGATCACTGCTGCGGGGAACTCCCAGGTGCGGATGTCGTCGTAGCGGGCCTCGACGGCAGCGAGTTCGCGCTCCCGTTCCTCGTCCAGCGCGTCGATGCGCCGCCGGATCTCTCGAAGGTCGCGTTCACTCTGGCGACGCTCGTCGTCGAAGAGGCCGAGCTGGGGATCGCCTTCGAGCGCTTCCGCCTCCCGGAGCGCGTCACGCAGGGTCTGCTCGAACCGGTCGAAAATCTCGTTCACGCGGGACCGGTCTGTTGCCTTGCGTTCGGCGAGGTGGCCTTCGACCTCCCTCCGGCGCCGCTGGGCGCGGTCCTCGACCGCCTGCTGGACGCGGGCACGGAGTCCTTGGTCTCCAGCGGTGTTCCAGGCGGCCGCGATCTGCGCCGCGATATGCGCCGGAACAGTCTCGAGATCTGCGTGGTCGAGTGCCGACTCCAAGAGCTCCTCCGCACGCTGTTCGCCCACCGCTTGTCGGCGGGCGAGCCGCGTGCCTGCTAGGAACACCTCCTCATGCAGACGCAGGCCGGCGCGACCGACCAGAACGAGTCGGGTGACCGCGACGGCGTACGACTCCTCGAGCCCCGGGACGACCGTCGCGGTAACCCGCTCCAATGAGCGGTCACCGCCCCACAGCGCTGAGCGGAGCCGTCGAGTGGCGCGCTGGAGGAGCGGCGATCCGAGGTGCATGTAGACAACGTTCGCGTCCTGGGTCAGCACTTTGGGATCGAACGCGATCGGCCGGGGCTTATTCTGATCGAGCCGTGCGTAGAGGCCTCGCGTGACCTGCTCCCAGGAGTTGTCGAGGTTCGGCAGCTGGAACACGGGCACGTCGGTGTCTTCAGAACCGACCAGTTTGAGCGGCGGGAGGTGGTTGAGCTCGAACGCAGTCTCGACGACGCGCTGGAGGTTCTCGGGGCGCAGGTGAAGCCGCTCACGACTCTCGGCGAGGTTCTGCTCCAGGCGGGCCAACTCGGCGTTGAGCACCTTCTCGCCGCTCATCATGCCGGCGATCGGGTCCTTCTCCGCCTGGGCTCGACGGCTCTTGATCACATGGCCGCCGAACTGCCGCTGCAGATCGGGGGCGATGATCTCATTCGCCGAGCCCAGGTCTCGCATGATCTGGTCGATCTTGAGCGCGACTCGCGCGAGCAGATCGACGTCCTTGCTGAGGGCCGTGTCGCCTCCGATGACCGGCGCGAAGTGGCGAATGTCAGGGGCTTTGGTCTGCCCATACCGGTCTACGCGGCCGATCCGCTGCTCGAGGCGGTTCGGGTTGAAGGGGATGTCGAAGTTGACAAGTCGGTGGCAGTGGTTCTGGAGGTCGATCCCCTCTCCTGCTGCATCGGTCGCCAAGAGGATCCGGACGGGGGTCTTGGTCGGGCTCTCGTTGAATCGAGCGCGGATGAGTTCACGGGTCTCAGCATCTGTGCTGCCTTCGATGATCTCGATGCGCTCGTCTTCGAAACCATGTTGGCGGAGGATGTCACGGATCCAGCGGAGAGTGTCGACGTACTCGGTGAAGACCACCAGGCGCTCGTTGTTCCAGTCGCCGTGCGAACGAAGGGTGCCCTCGATGTAGGTGAGCAGTGCTTTGAGACGGGAGTCGGGTCGGCCTTCGAAGCGGTGACCCCAGTCGCTGAACCAGTCGAGGTCCTCGATGTCAGCGTCCGTGAGCGGCGGCAGCGAGTTCTTTGCTTCGCGGAGGGCGTCCAGCTCAGGCTGGTCGGACTTGCCCTCCTCGAGCTCGTCGGTGTCCGGGCCGAAGATCTCCTCGTAGTCGAGATCGAAGTCGACGTCCAGCCCTCTGGTCCGGGTGTCGCGGTAGACATCGACAGTGCGGGCGAACGCCACCGGTGAGGAGAAGAAGCGCTTCTTCAGCAGCAGCGTCGCCATGTCGCGGGCCGACCTGTTCCCGCCGCCTGCCGCGACCGACTTGTCCCGACGCTGGGTGAAGGCGAGCAGTCGGTCGTATGCCGTCGACTCATCAGCGGCCGAAGTGTAGGGCAGCTGCCTGACCTTGCGATCGACAAAGCCCTTCGCCATTTTGAGGTCTCGTTTGAGGCGGCGGACAGCGACCTCCTCAAGGGCAGCCGGGTCGATCTTGTTGCCACGGACGAAACGCTGCGGATCGATCATCTCGAGCAGAGCCGTGAAGGACTCCGTGTATCCGTTGTGCGGGGTGGCGCTGAGGAAGAGTCGGTGTTCTGAGCGCTCTGCGATCTCGCGGACGGCGCGGGTGCGCTGCGAATCGACCGCGTAGCCGCGACGCTCCTGCCCTACCTTGTCTGCGCGCACGGGACTGCTCGGGGCAACGTGGTGTGCCTCATCGACGACGAGGATGTCGAAGGCGAACCGATGGGTGCTGCCGGCGAACGCATCCCGCAACTGGCGCTGGGCACGCTGTCCCGGCAACCAGGCCATCGAGACGATGATCCGTGGGAAGAGAGTGAACGGGTTCGCGTGCACGCCGTGGGATCGGCGTACTGCCTTCATCGTGTCCGAGTTGACGACGGTGAAGTCGAGCCCGAACTTCTCCTGCATCTCGTCCTGCCATTTGAAGACCAAGCCGGCAGGACACACCACGATCACCGTGCGCGCGCGGTGCCGCAGGAGGAGCTCTTGGATCACCAGGCCTGCCTCGATGGTCTTGCCCAGACCTACGTCGTCGGCCAGCAAGAGATTCGCACGCGGGCTGGCCAAAGCTCGCTTGAGCGGCGTGAGCTGGTAGGGCTCGACGTTGGCTCCGCTGCGGAACGGGGCTTGGACGGTGCCGTCGTCGGCACTCGTGATCGCACCCCACCGCAGAGCGTCGATGAAGGCTGCGAGGCGGTTCGGGTCGTCGAACTTGCCGGCGTCGATCTTCTCGGGGAGCCCTCTGTGCGCGAGCGCACTTCTGCCCTGCTCCAGCTCCCACACGACTCGCAGTTCGTGTCCGAGGCGGTCCTCCTGCACGGATTGGAGGGTCACGGCGTGCTGGAGTTGCGCGGCGGCATCGTCGGCGGTGCTCCGTCCCAGGCCCTGCTGCTGCACGTCGACGACCGCCCAGTTGGACCCGCGCACTGTGACGATCTGACCGATGTCCGGCACATCGGTGCCAGGGGTCCGGACTGCTGTCTCTGCCGTGTCGATTCCCCCGCTCACGTGCACGACCCTAGACGGAGGAAGGGCCACTCCAGTGGTATTTTCGCCGGCGAGCATGGCTCGATCGAGTCATTCTGAACTTCCGGGTGTGCAAGATGTCGTCACGCCCAAGAGCCGAGCCACGTGAAACCGAAGAATGTCGGCACGACGCGGGTTATCGTTCCGTCCTGCTGCGACCGCGACACGGTTCCAGCCGCAACAAGGGTAGAAGCGAAGGCGAGGTACGGATCGTGGTCTCGGTGATCTACCTGCACGGCGTGGGTGAACGGAACCTCAGAAGCGACTTCCACGAGGATCTGTCGGCGGCACTGGGTCCGAATCTGCCTGTGTCACGAGTGCTCACACCGTCATACGTCGACCTGCTGCGCACGACCCCGGCTGACGTCCGCCCGATCAAGCACAAGACAAGGCACGATCCCGAGAACGCTGCGGTCCATCGCACCGCCTACTTCCGGGAGATCGCTCGGCTGGAGCGCCTTCTGCCGTCACTGCCGCGCCAGGTCCTGCGCTTCCCGCTCGGGGGCGACATCGGCATCAACGCCGTGGCGGATGCCAAGCACTACCTGAAGTCGGAGCCCTCCCGCATCGCGATCCGCAATCGACTCATCACCGTCCTGAAGGACGAGCACGAGGTCGTCATCGTCGCTCACAGCCTCGGATCGGTGATCGCCATCGATCTGATGAACCACCTTCCCGACAGGATCCACGTCTCGCGCCTGCTGACGTTGGGAAGCCCCCTCGGACTCCCCAAGTTCCGCGCACTCGACGGCGCACAGCTGCTGGGCGAGAAGTTCCCATTCGGTCGCGTCGGCGCCTGGGTCAACATGATCGGCTCGACCGACCTCGTCGGGGTGGGTGGTCTGAGCGGCGCTGCCCACCCTGAGGCGCTCGACCTCGTCGTCAAGCTTCCAACGGCCACCCACGGTGTGCACCAGTACCTGCGGAACGACGTGGTCCGCGCGGCGCTCTCGGACTCGCTGGAGAAGCCCGATACCGGTCCCCTGTCGAGTGGCTCCGCGATCGATACCCGCCCCAACGCTGCAGAGCTCCAGGTGCTGTTCGCCCTGAGGTTCAGCTCCATGACGGGGGACGAGCTCAAGGGATCTGTCCGTCCCCGATACCAAGCTGCTCGAATCGACGTCGAGAGCCAGGTGCGGGAGATGCTCATCGCCAAACGGCGAAGCCACCACAAGTCGATCCCGGCAGCGCTGATCGACACGCGTTCGGATGTCTGGCGCACGGCGTTCTTCGGCGCAAACGGTGACGCCGAATCGGTCCGTTCCGAGCAACTCTCCGCCGTCGTCACCTGCGCCACCTCGAATCTCATCGCGCCGTACGAGATCGACACCGAGGATGCCTCTCTGAGGACGGTGCCGCGGATCTGGTCCGAGCTCGGACGGTCCACTTCGCACGGCAGGCACATCGCGGAGTCCATCCGGTCGGCTCGGTCCGCGGTCGCGCCCTCAGAGACCTGGAAGCGAGTCGGCCTGATCGGTGCCGGCATCGCCGTCATGGCGATACCCGGCGTGGGCATCGCGCTCGGTGGTGGCGCGCTCGCAGGTGCGGCCGCTCTCACGACAGCGCTTGCCGCTTTCGGGCCGGGCGGGATGGTCGGAGGGCTCGTGCTGTCTGGAACGCTGGTCTCGGCGGGAGGTATGGCGGCTGCTGCCGGGGTGCTTGCACGGGAGTCGTCTCTCGCGGAATTCCAAACAGAAGTCATCAGGCAGCTGGCCCTGGCTCGAGCCAAGCGGGAGATCGGTCTGCGCGACGACTCGGGGAGACTCGTCGATCTGCGCCACTGGCAGGCCCTCGCGACGATGCATGGCGAAGTGGAGCGGGAGAAGGCCCGTCATCGCGGAGTGACGGACAAGGACGCCGCACTTGTGAAGGAACTCCACGCAAAGTCCAAGGCGCTCTCTGCAGGCCTTCGGTGGTTGTCGAAGGAGGGCCTTGCGCCAGAGGGGCTCGAGCCGTGACATCTACAGAAGGGCGGGTTCGGACTCGTCCACCGCTTCGTAAGTCGCGTCGACACCGTCGAACCCCGGCAGCAGAGCCGCGTCCTGGAGCGTCGAGTCCCTGAGGGCGGCGACCGACCTCTGCCGTGGCGTGGGGAGCGCCTCCCCTCTGCAAGTTGTCGCCAGCTCCACCCCAGAGCGTCGAACAATGGAACATCGCTGGCGCGCTAGTGGCGGTCGACGCGGACCAAACGTGCCTCGTCAATCGCTCCGGCGCTTTCGGCGGTCAGGCGCTGCCTCTCGCTGCATCGGGAGTCGGGATCAGGCCGCGTGATCATCAGCGCAGTCGCCACTCGCTAGCTAGCAGATCAACGAGGTTCCTCTGGCGTTTCTCAACGATGTCGGGAGTCCACATGGGAGCGCTCACGACTTGCGTCGTCAGCGCAAAGACAGCCGAACCGTCGTTCATGGTGAAGTACTTGGATTTCTTGACGTCGAAGTCGTAGTTGTTCGCCTGACTGTTCTTGCGATGGTTCAACAGCACGAGATTGCCCAGGCGGTGCGTGTGCTTCTTGCGCTCTTCTTCCGTGAAGTCCTGCATCCATCGGCTGGCCGCGTCCGGCGTTTGCGGTAGCACGTGCTCGATCGAGATGATTCGGTGGTTGTAGGTCACCCCCGGGTCTCGCGCCACCAGCTCGTCGAGACGCAGCAGGACGTAACGGGATCGTCGTGGCTGCATCTGGTAGATCTCACCGTTCAAAGCTTCCAGCGATTGCCGCTTCTCCTCGGGAGTCAGCTCGAAGGCCTTGGCCGACAAGCCGTCGCCACGCTTGAGCTGCTTGAGGAGCTCGAGATATCGACCGATGCGGGGAGTCGCGTAAGCCTCGCGAAGGAGGATGCTGGCTGCAAGACGTTCCAGAAGCTCGAGGAAGGCCGTCAGGAAGGCCGCATCGTCGGCGTGATGCACCAGGCCCCACAACGCGCACGGCCGCCAGTCCTTGTTGTCGATCATCGCGAGACGCTTCAGCCACCGGTTCACCGGGATCCACTCGTCGCCCGGGCCGAAGTCCCGCTCCATCGTGTGCTCGAAGGCTCGCGCGTACGGGAGGAGCAAGTCGTCGACGAAGTCCTTCTCTCGGGCAGAGTTCTTGTACGAGTCCAGGACCTGTTTCGGAAACTCCTCGAGCAGCTCGCGCTTCGCACGTTCCTCCGACTCGATCGTCCGGATGTCGCGGAAGAGCTCGGTGAAGTTCCCGCTACCCAGCGCTTCCTCCGATTCTTCCCACCTCGCCGAGTACCCGGACCGGTCCGCGGGCGACAGCCCGCCGATGATCGTCGACTTGAAGATGTCCGCCGGCGTCAGGTCCAGGCCTCGTGCGTTCATTACGCTGAAGATGCGGTAGGCACTGTCCAGGGTGGGCGTGATGACGACAACCAGATATGTACGCGAGCTCATCAACGTCGCAAGAGATTTGCGCTTCTCGGGCGACCAGTCGAGCAGCCGGGACCGGAGCGCCCTCGCATTGTCCCGGATGGCGCGCTGCGACTCGCTCTCCGCGGCGTTGTCGCTGAGACCGATCAGCAGCTCAATCTGGTCCGACGACTGCACGTACTGGCGAAAGAAGACAGCGTCCTGCTCTCTCAGTCTCAGTCGGGGGCTGGGCTCGATGTCGTCGAGCTCGCTGCCCGGTTCGAGGACCCGGTCTGCCAAATCGTCCTTCAACCTCCCGGTAGCGAGATCGCGCAGCACCGCGAAGAGGATGGTCGTGGTCGTCAGGCGCTGCTGCCCGTCGATGACGTCGTACTTCGCGCCCTCCCGACGTACGAGTACCAGCGAGCCGAGGAAGTACGGGTCATCGCCGTCTCCACGCTCGAGGCACTCCTGGAGGTCCTCGAGAAGCTGAAGCGCCTGCTCCTTGCCCCACCGATACGGCCGCTGATAGTCCGGGATCTCGAACTCGAAGTCGCTCGAAAAGATCCTTCGGAACGGTTGCTCGTGCGCCTCGATCTTGTCCTGCATCTGCGACTCCCCCGCGCCTTCCGGTAGCTCGATGGTTTTCGCTCATAGTGCCAGCGCGCGGCTGCGACGTCATGCGTTCCAATAGCTGAAGTCCCACGTTCTGCGTCGGCGCCGGCGGCTCTGCGCGATGATCATCCGATGAGCGAAGAATCCGCGGAACTCGAGCTGCGGCGCCTGATCATGGACGCATTGGCGCGTACCGCTGCCGAGACCGGGACTGTGACCCGAGAGCAATTGAGCGCGCTTCCGGTCGCCGATATGAGCTGGAAGCTCATCGACTACTCGCGGGGGATCCGGAACCCGAAAGAGATGGAAGCGACGCTCACGGTCATGTCGTCGCCGACGGGCCCCTATGCAGATGCGGAGCTCGACGGCAGTCTTTTCCGATACGACTACCGCGCAGGCGGGACCGACGGCGATAACAGGAAGCTGCGTCGCGCCTACGAGCTCGGTAGTCCGATCATCCTCCTGCGGAAGATCGAGCCGAAGATCTACGTTCCGATCTTCCCCGTCTACGTGGCAGCTGACGTCATCGAGGAGCGCTACTTCCTGCTCGCTCTCGATGAGAGCATCCGGTTCCTGGCGGACCCATCCAACCCGACGGAAGCCGAACGCCGTTACATCTCGCGCGTCACGAGGCAGCGCCTGCACCAAGCCGAGTTCCGCGGCCGTGTACTCCGCGCCTACGAAACCCAGTGCGCCGTGTGCGCTCTGCGCCACGGCCGGCTCTTGGACGCAGCGCACATCATCGGAGATTCGGAGGACTCCGGCGAACCGGTCGTCCAAAACGGCCTCGCGTTGTGCAAGATCCACCACGCGGCCTACGACAGTGACATTCTCGGCGTCTCTCCTGACTTCGAGGTCAGGATCAATCCGTCGGTCCTCGAAGAAGTAGACGGGCCCATGCTGAAGTACGGACTTCAGCACATGGACGGGCGTCACATCAAACTTCCGAAGAACCACGGTGACCGGCCCGACGCGGAGCGCCTCGCCGTTCGTTTCGAGCGCTTTCAAGCGACGGGCTGACACCCGAACCTGCGCTCGGTGGTGCATTGACGTGGAACGTCTTTGCCTCGCCGCCTCCGAACGGCTGCAAGCAAGACCTGGCGGGCACCGAGCCCATAGCTCGGTACCCGCCAGGAATGCGGAACACTGTCAGCTGCAGCCGCTGGTGCTGCCGCAGCCCTCGCAGACGTGGCAGGAGCCGGCGGGACGCATCTTGGTGCCGCAGGTCATGCACAGGGGCGAGTCGACGGCGGAGCCGGTGATGACCTCGAGGAGCTCGGCCGACGTGTGCGCCGCCTTCGGGGCGGGCTTGGCCGTGTCGGCCTGAGCCTGCTCCGCGGAGACGTCCGCGGGGACCTCGGCGGTGGTCGCGGCCTCGGCGGTCGCGGCCTCCTTCAGGGTCTCCGGCTGGGTCTCGACAAGCTCTGCAGCCGTCGAACCCTTGCTGATCGGCTGGTGGCTGCCCGTGTCGAGGTAGCGCTGACGCTCCTCGGCCGAGTGGATGCCCAGCGCCGACCGCGTCTCGTAGTCGATGTAGTCCAGCGCCAGACGGCGGAAGACGTAGTCCATGATCGACTGCGCCATGCGGACGTCGGAGTCGTCCGTCAGACCCGCCGGCTCGAACTTGAGGTTCGTGAACTTCTGCACGAACGTCTCCAGCGGCACGCCGTACTGCAGGCCGATCGAGACCGCGATCGAGAAGGCGTCCATCACGCCGGCCAGGGTCGAGCCCTGCTTGCCGAGCTTCAGGAACAGCTCGCCCAGCTCGCCGTTCTCGTGGGCGCCCGAAGTCATGTAGCCCTCGGCGCCGCCGACGCTGAACGACGTCGTGATCGACTGACGCGACTTCGGCAGACGGCGACGGATCGGCTTCTCGACGACGACCGTCTTGACCTCGGGGGTCGCCTCGGCGGTCGCGCTGGCCGACGTCTTGTCGTCCTGGCTCTTCTGCGAGGACAGCGGCTGGCCGACCTTGCAGTTGTCGCGGTAGACGGCGAGCGCCTTCAGGCCGAGCTTCCAACCCTGGAAGTAGACGTCGGCGATCTCCTCGACCGTGGACGTCTCCGGCATGTTGACCGTCTTGGAGATCGCGCCGGACAGGAACGGCTGGGCCGCTGCCATCATCCGCACGTGGCCCATCGGCTTGATCGCGCGGTCACCGACGGCGCAGTCGAAGACCTCGTAGTGCTCGGTCTTCAGGCCGGGGGCGTCGACGACGTGACCCTTCTCGGCGATGTACTCCATGATCGCCTCGATGGTCTCGCCCGTGTAGCCGAGCTTCTTGAGCGCGACCGGGACCGTCTGGTTGACGACCTGCATCGAGCCGCCACCGACGAGCTTCTTGAACTTGACCAGCGAGAAGTCGGGCTCGATGCCCGTCGTGTCGCAGTCCATCATGAAGCCGATGGTGCCGGTCGGGGCGAGTACGGACGCCTGGGCGTTGCGCCAGCCGTTCTTCTCGCCGATCTTCAGGTTGTCGGCCCACTGCTTGGTGGCCTCACGCTGCACGGCGATGTCCATCGAGTGCATCGTGCGGATGTCGTCGTTGGCGGCGAGGTGCTTGCGCATGACCCGCGTGTGCGGGGCGGCGTTCTGCTGGTAGCCGTCGTACGCGCCGACGACACCGGCCAGCTCGGCCGAGCGACGGTAGGACACGCCGGTCATCAGCGACGTGATCGACGCGGCCAGCGCACGGCCGCCGTCGGAGTCGTACGCCAGGCCCGAGGCCATCAGCATCGCGCCGAGGTTGGCGTAGCCGATGCCGAGCTGACGGTAGGCCTTCGTGGTCTCGCCGATCGCCTCGGTCGGGAAGTCGGCGAAGCAGATCGAGATGTCCATCGCCGTGATGATCAGCTCGACGCTCTTGACGAACCGCTCGACGTCGAACGTCGTGCCGTCCTCGGAGAGGAACTTGAGCAGGTTCAGGCTGGCGAGGTTGCAGCTGGAGTTGTCGAGGTGCATGTACTCCGAGCACGGGTTGGACGCGGTGATGCGGCCCGTCTCCGGCGTCGTGTGCCAGTCGTTGATCGTCGAGTCGTACTGGATGCCCGGGTCGGCGCAGGCCCACGCGGCCTTCGCGACCTTGCCCCACAGCTCCTTCGCGTCGATCTCCTCGATGACCTCGCCGCTCGTGCGGGCGCGCAGGCCGTAGGAGGTGCCCTCCTCGACGGCACGCATGAACGCGTCGTCGACGCGGATCGAGTTGTTGGCGTTCTGGTACTGGACGCTGGTGATGTCCTCGCCACCGAGGTCCATGTCGAAGCCCGCGTCGCGGAGCACGCGGATCTTCTCCTCCTCGCGCTCCTTGGTCTCGACGAACTCGACGATGTCCGGGTGGTCGACGTCGAGGACGACCATCTTGGCCGCACGACGCGTGGCGCCGCCGGACTTGATGGTGCCGGCGGACGCGTCGGCGCCGCGCATGAAGGAGACCGGACCGGACGCGGTGCCGCCGGAGGAGCGGAGCAGCTCCTTGGACGAACGGATGCGCGAGAGGTTGAGGCCGGCGCCCGACCCACCCTTGAAGATCAGACCCTCCTCGCGGTACCAGTTGAGGATCGAGTCCATCGAGTCGTCGACGGCGAGGATGAAGCAGGCGCTGACCTGCTGCGGGCTCGACGTGCCGACGTTGAACCAGACGGGGCTGTTGAAGCTGAAGACCTGGTGCAGGAGCATGTGGGTCAGCTCGTGCTCGAAGACCTCGGCGTCGGCGTCGGTGGCGAAGTAGCCGTGCTCCTTGCCCGCCTTCGTGTAGGTGAGCACGACGCGGTCGAGCAGCTGGCGCAGGCTCTGCTCACGCTCGGGCGAGCCGACGGCACCACGGAAGTACTTGGTGGTGACGATGGTGGACGCGTTCACGCTCCAGAAGTCGGGGAACTCCACGCCACGCTGCTCGAAGACGGTCTCGCCGGTCTTCCAGTTGGTCTGCACGACGTCGCGACGCTCCCACGTCACGGCGTCGTAGGGGTGCACGCCCTCGGTGGTGTACACGCGCTCGATGGACAGGCCCTTGGCCTTCCGTGCACGCGCGCGCCCGGACTGTGCCCGGCTCGTCGATCCGTCGACCGTCTCCGTCATGAGATTGCTCCTGTGGTCTCGCTGAGGGTGTGTAAAAGGTGGGCCCGAGGCTCAGGCCGTGCTGCTGTGGTGCGTCCGCTCGTCCCGCGGGACGAGCAGTGGTTCAGGGGTGCTGCGTGGTGCTGTCGTGCTCACGGGGCTCGTCACGGTGGGCCGTGTGCTCGGCGAGCTCCCCGTCGGCCGCGCGAGCCATGAGCTCGGCGATCTCGGTCGCGAAGTCGTCGACGGAGTCGAACGCCTTGTACACGCTCGCGAACCGCAGGTAGGCGACCTCGTCGAGACACTTGAGCGGCTCGAGGATGGCCAGCCCCACCTCGTCGGCGGCGATCTCCGCCGCCCCGCTCTCGCGCAGCGCGTCCTCGACCTGCTGGCCGAGACGTGCGAGGTCGTCGTCGGAGACGGGGCGACCCTTGCACGCCTTGCGGACACCCGCGACGGCCTTCTCGCGGTTGAACGGCTCGGTGGCGCCGGAGCGCTTGAGCACGGTGAGCTGCATCTGCTCGATGGTCGTGAACCGCTTCTGGCAGTTCCCACAGACGCGCCGTCGGCGGATGGCGCCGCCGTCGTCGGCCACGCGCGAGTCGAGCACGCGGGTGTCGCCGTCCTTGCAGAAGGGACAGTTCATCGTGCTCTCCTCTCGGTGGGCTGATCGGGTCGGTCGGGGCCGACCGACCTGGGGACGGATCTGGGGATTCCCGGTGGATTCCCCGTCATTCCTGTGGGTAACTCATCGTTCTCTGTGGGACTAGATGTGGAGAACTACATCGGTGTAATCACTAGATGTAGTGGCTACGGTACGCCTCGGCACAAGGTCGTGCAAGCCAGTCAACCGATCTGCTCCGACAAATTCGCAGGGGTCGCATTTGCGCAGGTCAGGGCGCTACGACTCCTCCTGCACGGCGCCCCGGAGCGCGTGTCGCGGGACGTCTCGTCAGCGGATCCAGCCGTTCTGTTCCATCTCGGAACAGGAGCGAGCAGGATGGGTCCATGACGATCCGCCTGAACCCGTACCTCAACTTCCGCGACCAGTCGCGCGCGGCGCTGGAGTTCTACCACTCCGTCCTCGGAGGCGAGCTGACGATCGCCACCTTCGGCGACTACGGCATGAGCGACGACCCCGAGCGGGCCGACCTGGTCATGCACGGCCACCTCGTGTCCGACGCCGGGCTGGACATCATGGCCTCCGACACGCCACCGGGTGGCGACGACCCCGCGATGGGCACCGCCATCAACATCGCGCTCACGGGCGACGACGAGCGCCTACGCGACTACTTCACCGCGCTCAGCGACGGCGCCGAGGTCGTGGTGCCGCTGGCGCCCGCGCCATGGGGCGACGAGTTCGGCCTGCTGAACGACAAGTTCGGCGTGGCCTGGCTGTTCAACGTCACGACGTCCTGACCCGGACGCCTAGGAGGTCCGGACGCGCAGGTACGCCAGCGCCGCGTCGACGAGGTCGTGCGCGGCCTGACGGCTCCGCACGGCATTGGCGAGCGCCTGGCGCTTGAGCTCGGCCGGCGACGAGCCCTCCGCGCGCACGAGCGCGGCGTCCTCGTCGACCCAGCGGGCGAACGTCGCCGTCGTGACCTCGGGGTGGAACTGCCAGGCGATGACCCGCCCGCCGAAGGCCTCGTCCACGAAGCACTGCGGCCCGAACCAGGAGTGGCCGAGGACGGTCGAGGTCGGCGGCGGGGCCAGCACGTCCTGGTGGAACTGCGCCCACGGGCCCTCCGGGCAGAGCACCTCGTCGATCGTGTCGATGCGCTTCCAGCCGGCCTCGGCTCCGTCGCCGCGGTACGACGTGCCGCCGAGGGCTCGTGCCGCGAGCTGGGCGCCGTAGCAGATCGCCATCACGGGCGTCCCGGTGCCGACGGCGACGCGGACCATGTCGGACTCCTGCTCGACGACCGACTCCCACCGCGGGTCGTGCGCGGAGCGCTCCGAACCGAGCAGGAGCAGCAGGTCGACGCCGTTGGCGTCCCAGTGCGGCGGAAGGTCGTCGCGGTCGAGCCAGTCGATCTCGGCGCCGAGCTCCTCGAGCCGCTCCAGCACGTGCCCGCCGTCGCGGTCGGTCGCATCTGCGACGACGTGGACGACCAGGGGGTGCGCGTCAGGTCCGGGAGCCATGCCCCCATGGTGCCCGACGCGCGGGGCCGGACGGCCGGGTCACTGGTAGACCGGGACCGCCAGGTCGGAGCCGAGCTGCAGGTCACCGGCGCTCGGCAGGGAGTTCATGCGCATGATGTCGTCGACCGTGTCGCGCACGTCGCCCTCGGGGTTGGCCTCGGCGGCGATCTGCCAGAGGGTCTGCCCCTCCTGGACGGTGACGACGCGCGTGGCGGGCACGGCGCCGGCCTCGTCGGTGGCGACCGTGGAGGAGCCGAGCACGACCGCACCCACGGCGAGCGCGGCGATGACCGCGAGCACCAGCACCAGGCGACCACGGCGGGTCAGCCGGACAGGAGCGGCAACGGCGGGACGACGCAGGCTGCGACGGTCGTACGTGGTGATCGAGATGGTGCTCATGGGGGCCTCCGGGGAAGGAAGAGGATCGTGCGAGGTCTGGTGTGTCGATCGAACGCCTGCCGATGTCATTCGAACGTCGGTCCTCCGCGGGCGGTTGCTCAGCGAATCCGGCGAACAGATGTTCGATCGAACACGTGTACGACTGTAGGGGAAGGTGCCGACAAAAGCAGCCCCCTGTCGAACAGGATGTCGATCTCTGCCCGGTCACCACTGCGATTCCAGGCAGAAGTCATGCGAAGAAATGTTCGATCGTGACCGATGACACCCGTCCCTGCCACCGTTTTCAAGCTCGAGCGCACCCGCGAGGAGCCCCGTGGAGGGTCTTGTTCGAACGGCGACACGCTGTCGAACATGTGTTTGTAAACGTCCTTCCCGAGGTCTAGCGTGGTCCCCATGAGCGACGACACCCCAGCCGACGACCCAGCCGACGACGCTGTCGACCCGTCCAGCGAGGCCCCGCGCCGCGGCCGCCCGAAGGGCTCACGCAACTCCGTGCGCGAGCTCCCCGACGGACCGGTCGACGAGATGACCGGTCTCACCGGACGCCAGCAGAAGATCCTCCACTTCATGCGCGACCAGATCGAGCAGCGCGGCTACCCGCCGAGCATGCGTGAGATCGGCGGCGCCGTCGGACTGGCCAGCACGTCGTCCGTGGCGCACCAGCTGCGGGTGCTGGAGCGCCTCGGCTACGTCAAGCGCGACCCCAACCGTCCCCGCGCGATCGAGATCTTCCTGCCCGAGGTCGTCAAGGCCCGACGGACGCTCAGCTCGGCCGACGACTCCCTCGTCGACGAGACGGGATTCGGCGACCAGCGCCCCGAGGCCACGTACGTGCCCATGGTCGGGCGGATCGCCGCCGGCGGGCCGATCCTCGCCGAGGAGCAGGTCGAGGAGATCTTCCCGCTCCCCCGCACGCTCGTCGGTGACGGCACGCTGTTCCTGCTCGAGGTGCGCGGCGACTCGATGGTCGACGCCGCGATCTGCGACGGCGACTACGTGGTCGTCCGACAGCAGCCGGTCGCCGAGAACGGCGAGATCGTGGCCGCCATGCTCGACGGCGAGGCCACTGTCAAGACGTTCCAGCGCAAGGACGGCCAGGTCTGGCTGCTCCCGCACAACGACGACTACTCCCCCATCGACGGCACCCACGCCACGATCCTGGGCAAGGTCACGACGGTCCTGCGTCGTCTCTGAACCCTGTCCTTTGGTCGCCGTCGCCCGACCCGCAGACCCCGCGCCGTGAGGTGCGGGGTCTGCGTGCTCTCGGGGCCCTCAGGTGTCGAGCCGCTGCAGCGCGCCGAGCACGGCAGCACGGTCGGTCGTGCGCCACAGCGGCGGCAGCGACGCAGCCAGGAAGCTGCCGTACCTGGCGGTGACGATGCGTGGGTCGAGGATCGCGACCACGCCGCGGTCGTCGGTGCGCCGGATCAGCCGTCCCGCACCCTGGGCGAGGAGCAGCGCTGCATGCGACGCGGCGACGCTCATGAACCCGTTGCCGCCCCGCTTCTCGACCAGTCGCTGACGGGCGCTCATCAGCGGGTCGTCGGGGCGAGGGAACGGCACCCGGTCGATGACAACCAGCCGACAGGTGTCGCCCGGCAGGTCGATGCCCTGCCACAGCGACAACGTGCCGAACAGGCTGGTCTCCTCCTCGGCGGCGAACCGGCGCGTCAGCTCCGACAGGTGCGCATCGCCCTGGCAGAGGATCTCCCGCCCCGGCAGGCGCGTGCGGACGCCCTCGGCCGCGGCCTCCGCGGCGCGACGTGAGGAGAACAGCCCGAGGGTCCGGCCACCGGCGGCCTCGAGGAGGTCGGCGATCTCGTCGAGCTGCGCGTCGGTGATGCCGTCGCGTCCAGGCGGAGGCAGGTGCTTCGCGACGTAGAGGATGCCCTGACGTCGGTAGTCGAACGGCGAGCCGACGTCGAGCCCGGTCCACCGGTCAGCATCGTCGCGCCACAGGCCGACAGACGCGGCCACGGGCTCGAACCCGCCGCCGACGGTCAGCGTGGCGCTGGTGAGGACGACGGTCTTCTCCTCGAACAGCTTGTCGCGCAGGCTGCCCGAGACGTCGATGGGTGCCACGTGCAGCACCGGTCCGCGAGCGTCCGACATCCACAGCACCTCGGTCTCGCGCAGGGACGCCATCCGGTCGGCGACCAGGCGGATCTCCTCCAGTCCGGCCTTGGCCTGCTGCCGTGCGGCATCACCCTCGACCTCCGCCTTCTCGCGAGGGAACGCCGACAGGCAGGCGCGTGCGGCGTCGCGCACGCGCGCCAGCGCCTCGTGCAGCTCGTCGACGACGTGGTCGATCCGCCCTGGCTGGACGCCGGCCAGCGCGGCCGCGAGCGCGTCGCCCGCGTCGCTGAGGTCGTCGGTCTCGCCGTCGGTGTAGGGCCGTCCGCGCCGCGCGGCACGTTCGACGATGGCCGGGTCGAGGTCGGCGGTCGCTGCCTGGGTGACCCGGGCGGCCAGTTCGTGCGCCTCGTCGACGACGACCGCGTCGTACTCCGGGAGCATGGGCACGCCGTCGATGGCGTCGATGGCGAGGAGCGCATGGTTGGTGACCACGACGTCGGCCGTCGACGCGGCCTCCCGCGCGAGTTCGACGAAGCACTCGGCAGCGTGCGGGCACCGCGTGGCACCGAGGCACTCGCGGTGCGTGACACTGACCTGCCGCCACGCACGGTCGGTGTGCGAGGGTGCCGACTCGCGGTCGCCGTGCGACCCGTCGCCGTTCCCCCGCTGGGTGGCGAGCTCCTCGGCCCACTCGCGCAGCTCGAGCACCTCGGCACCGAGCGTCCCCTCCGGGACGTCGACGAGCGTGCCCTGGTCGTCGGGCACCCCCTCGCGCACCCGGTGCAGGCATGCGTAGTTCGAGCGTCCCTTGACGACGGCGTAGCTGGGTGTGGTGCCGAGCACCTCGTGCGCACCCTTCACCAGGGCGGGAAGGTCGCGCTGCACGAGCTGGTGCTGCAGGCCCAGCGTGGCCGTGGAGACCACGACACGCTTGCGGTGCAGCAGCGACGGCACGAGGTACCCGAGCGACTTGCCGGTGCCGGTCCCGGCCTGCACGAGGAGGTGGCGCCCGGACTCCAGCGACTCCGCGACCGCCTCCGCCATCGCCACCTGCCCGGGTCGCTCCGTGCCCCCGACCGCCCCGACCGCGGCGTGGAGGACGTCGCGGACACTCGGGCTGTCAGGCATGCCAGCGAGCCTAGACGGCCCCCTCCGCACCGTCGGTCGGGTGTCCACAGGACGCCGTCGGCCCGCCCCGAGCGCTGCGAAGAGTTTTCGTGGTCAAGCGGCGAGACCTCCCGCTGGTCGAGTAGCAGCACGCGCGAGGAACGAGCGTCGTGCTGCGTATCGAGACCACCCGGCAACGGCCCAGCGCGAGCCGGCTCCCAGCGAAAGCCCAGAGTGGTCTCGATACACCTCCCCTCGCTAACGCTCGTGGAGGCACTCGACCAGCGGTGGGTTCGCTGGTCGAGTAGCAGGGACGAGCTTGCGAAGTCCCTGCGTATCGAGACCACCCGGCAACAGCTCCGCGCGGACCAACCCCCAGCGACGGCCCAGAGTGGTCTCGATACGTCGGGCTCAGGCTCGTTCCTCGCCAAGCCCGACTACTCGACCAGCGGTGGGTTCGCTGGTCGAGTAGCAGGGACGAGCTTGCGAAGTCCCTGCGTATCGAGACCACCCCGCAACGGCCCAGCGCGAACCGACCCCCAGCGAAAGCCCAGAGT
>NZ_LUNH01000098.1:0-3101 GCF_001628525.1 Aeromicrobium sp. REDSEA-S38_B2
GCTGCGCTCGAAGCTCGTCGACATCGCCGACACCGACGCGGTGGTCGCCGCGTGCGACGAGGACGTGGCCCTGGTGTGGGTCGAGTCGCCGACCAACCCCAACCTCGACGTCGCCGACATCGAGCGGATCTGCACGGCGGCGCACGAGGCCGGCGCGTACGTCGTCGTCGACAACACCTTCGCCACCCCGCTGCTCCAACGCGCGCTCGACCTCGGTGCCGACCTGGTGGTCCACTCGGCCACGAAGTACCTCGCCGGCCACTCCGACGCCCTCCTCGGCGCCCTGGTCACCCGCGACGACCAGCTGTTCACCGTGCTCAAGCAGCGTCGCGACCTCCTCGGCGCCGTGCCGGGCACCCTCGAGGCGTGGTTGGCGGTGCGTGGCATGCGCACCCTGCACCTGCGGGTCGAGCGCGCCCAGGCCAACGCCGCCGAGCTGGCCCGTCGCCTCGGGGAGCACCCGGCCGTGCAGCTGGTGCGCTACCCGGGGTTCGGGGCGATCGTGAGCGTCGAGCTGGCCGCGGGCGCGCTGGCCGCGGACCTGCTGCCGCGCAAGACCCGCCTGTGGGTGCACGCCACCAGCCTCGGCGGCGTGGAGTCCACCCTCGAGCGGCGCCGTCGCTGGAAGGGCGAGCCGACCACCGTCTCCGACGCCCTGGTCCGCCTCTCCGTGGGTGTCGAGGACGTCGAGGACCTCTGGGACGACCTCTCCCGCGCCCTCGACGGCCTCACCGACTGACCCATCCCCCGTCGAGCCGGCGTATCAATACGCCGGTTCGGCACTCAGGCGGTCTCGGGCTTGGTGTCGCGGGCGAGGATCGCGTCCATCATCCCCTGGGCGGTCAGGTTGCCCGCGACGACCTCGTCGACGTACGTCGCGATGGGGGCGTCGACGCCGGACTGCTCGGCCAGCGCGCGCAGCGACGAGCAGGACTTCGCGCCCTCGGCGACCTGGCGGGTGCTGGCGTAGATCTCCTCGGTGGTCATGCCCTGCCCCAGCTTCTCGCCGAAGGTGCGGTTGCGTGAGAGCGGCGAGGAGCAGGTGGCGACCAGGTCACCCAGACCGGCCAGGCCCATGAGGGTCAGCGGGTTGGCCCCGAGCTTCATCGCCAGCCGGGCGGTCTCGGCCAGCCCGCGCGTGATGATCGAGGCGGTGGTGTTGTCCCCGAACCCGAGACCCACTGCCATGCCGACAGCCAGGCCGACGACGTTCTTGTAGGCGCCGCCGAGCTCGCAGCCGAGCACGTCGACGGAGGTGTAGGGGCGGAACGCCGGGCTGTGCACCCGCTGCTGCAGCCGCGTGGCGACGTCCTCGTCGGCACAGGCCACGACCGCGGCCGCGGGCTCGCGGCGCGCGATCTCCTTGGCCAGGTTGGGTCCGCTGACGACCGCGATGCGCTCGGGACCCGCACCGGTCTCCTGCGCGATGACCTCGCTCATCCGGCTCAGGGTCGAGAGCTCCACGCCCTTCATCAGCGAGACCATCACCGCGTCGGGGTGCACGTGCGGCGCCCAGCTGCGGAGGTTGTCGCGGAAGGACTGCGACGGCGTCGCCCACACGACCACGTCGGCGCCGTCGAGCGCTGCCTCGACGTCGTGCGTGGCGCGCACGCTCGGCGGCAGCTCGATGCTGGGGAGGTAGGCCGAAGACCGCGACCTTGCCGAACTCGCTCATGCCGACTTCCTGTCCTTGTAGGGGTCTCCGGAAACACGCATGTCGTACCTCTCCGCGGGTGCCTGCGCCCCACGGATCTCCTCGACCTGCGCGGTGATCGCCGCCAGGATCCGGTCGGTGGCCTGCTTGACCACCTCGGGGGTCAGCTCGCGCTGCCGCAGGTCGTCGAGCGCGACGGGCTCGCCGACCGACATCGTGACGCGCTTGCGCGGGACGAGGTGCGGCTTCTTGGAGTACGGCAGCAGCTGCTGCGCGCCCCACTGCCCCACCGGGAGCACCGGCGCACCCGTCTCCAGCCCGATCCGCGCCGCGCCGGACTTGCCGGTCATCGGCCACATGTCGGGGTCACGCGTGATCGTCCCCTCGGGGTAGACCACGACGCACTCGCCCCGTCGGACGGCCTCCACGGCAGCGGCGTACGCGACGGCACCCTTGCCCTCGCGCTCGACGGGGATCTGGCCGGCGGCGGTGAGGAAGCGGCGCAGGAAGGCGTTCTGGAACAGGCCCGACTTCGCGAGGTAGCGCGGCAGCCGGCCGTGGTCGTAGACGCTTGATGATGCCCACGCCCAGGCTGAACGCCCACCCTCGTCGTTGCTGCAGCTTCCGCACGGTCACCGGGGCAGGCTACTCGGGTGGTGACCGACGCCACGACAGGCGGGCGGGCGCGTGCCGGACGGGGGTCGGACCACGGAGCAGGACGACGTGCACGCCTGGGAGGATGGGTGCGATGTCCGTCCCCGCCCACCCTCCGACGTACGCCGTCGTGGTGCCCGTGAAGCCGCCGGCACGCGGCAAGTCACGGCTGGTCGGGATCGCCGACGGTGCGCGCGAGGAGCTCGCTGCCGCCTTCGCCCTGGACACGGTGACCGCGTGCCTGGCAGCCGAGCGTGTCGGCGCGGTCCTGGTCGCCACGGACGATGCTCGCTTCTCCGCGGCGCTGTCAGCGACGGGGGCTCCGTGCATCCCCGACGGCGACTCCTCCGACCTCAACGCCACGTTGCGCCAGACCGCGGCTGAAGCACGCCGACGCTGGCCTGGGATGCGTCCTGTGGCCCTGTGCGCCGACCTGCCGGCGCTCGACCCCGCCGACCTCGACGCAGCGCTGGCCTCCCCCGTCCTCGCCGGTGGGGTCGCGGGGTTCGTCGCCGATGCGGCCGGTATCGGGACCACGTTGTACTCCGCGTCCTGGGAGGCGTTCGACCCTCGCTACGGCGAGGGCTCGCGGCTCGCCCACCTCGACGCCGGAGCCGTCGAGGTGACCGGCCCGCTCACCACGCTGCGTCGCGACGTCGACGACGTGCCGGACCTCCAGGCCGCAGCTGCGCTCGGCGTCGGCACGCACACGCGTCGGGTGCTGGACGCGCTCGGCCTCTTCTGAGCACACCGGCGATGGCGCCGATCCTCTGCCACGACACGCGATCGGGCC
>NZ_LUNH01000099.1:0-2721 GCF_001628525.1 Aeromicrobium sp. REDSEA-S38_B2
GGCCAACGTCGTGGAGCTCTACATCTCCTACCTGCGCAAGAAGGTCGACGCCGGGCGGCAGCCGATGATCCACACGATGCGCGGCGCGGGCTACGTGCTGAAGCCCGTCCCGTGATGACCGGTCCGCTGAGGGCCCGGCTCCTCGCCCGGGCTCGGGCGGTCGCCGACCGGCTGCGGTCGCTGACCGCCCGCCTGGTGCTCACCGCCGTGGTGCTGGCCCTGGCGGTCTCGGCACTGCTCGGCACCGCCACCACGCTGGTGATGCGCCACGCCCTCACCGAGCGCCTCGACAGCGAGGTGCGCTCCACCCTCAGCAGCGTCCTGGAGACCCCGCCGACCCCGCCGGGCGTGCAGCAGCAGACCCGCGTGGACCTGCGCAACCTCGCGCCGGGCACCCTCATCGCCCTGCTCGAGCCCGGCAGCGACCCCCAGGCGATCGTGGTCGGCGACGGCCGTGGCGAGCGCGACACCCTCGACGACCGGGTCGCGTCGCGGCTCGAGGACGTCGACCCCGACGGCCGGGTCGAGGAGGTCCCGCTCGGCCGGTCGGGCGACTACCTCGTCGCCGCGACGACCCTCGGCGAGAGCACCGTGGTCGTCGGCCTGCCCACCCGGGACGTGGACGACGCGGTGGGCCAGCTGGTCCTGGCCGAGGTGCTGCTCGGACTGCTCGTGACCCTGCTCGCGGCGGCCGCGGCCGGCGTCGTCGTACGCCGACAGCTGCGGCCGCTGACCGAGGTCGCCGCCACCGCGCACCGGGTGGCAGCGCTCCCGCTGGAGTCCGGGGAGATCGAGCTCGCCGAACGGGTCCCGGAGCGACTGACCGACGAGCGCACGGAGGCCGGTGCCGTGGGCGCGGCCCTCAACACCCTGCTCGCGCACGTGGAGTCCTCGCTGACCGCGCGGCACCGCAGCGAGCAGCAGGTGCGCCAGTTCGTGGCCGACGCCAGCCACGAGCTGCGCACCCCGCTGGCGACGATCGCGGGCTACACCGAGCTGGCCCAGCGCCGACCCGACGACACCGGCACCCAGCGCACCGCGCTGACCAAGGTCGCCGAGGAGTCGGTGCGGATGACCGCCCTGGTCGAGGACCTGCTCCTGCTGGCCCGGCTCGACTCCGGGCGGCCACTCGAGCAGCAGCCGGTCGACCTCACCCGCCTGCTGCTGGAGGCGGTCTCCGACGCCCGGGTGCTGGCGCCCTCGCACCACTGGCGGCTCGAGCTGCCCGAGGACGTCGTCGAGGTGGTCGGTGACGACCAGCGACTGCACCAGGTCGTCACCAACCTGCTGACCAACGCCCGAAAGCACACCCCCCAGGGCTCGACGATCACCGTCGCCGCGACCCCGACCGGCTTCACCGTCCACGACGACGGCCCCGGCTTCGACCCCGAGCTCGCCGAGCGCGCCTTCGAGCGGTTCGTGCGCGGCGACGTGTCCCGCACCCGCGGCGGCGTCGACCCCGGCGGCGCGGGCCTCGGCCTCTCCCTGGTGGAGGCCATCGTGGCCGCGCACGGCGGCACCGTGTCGTTAGCGTCCGCGCCGGGCGACACGACCATCGAGGTACGCCTTCCGGTGGCAGTCGGCTGACACCGGCAACCGTCCGTCGCCGGGATTCGGAGACCGGACGAACTGGTGCCAACCTTGGTTTCCGGGCCCGAGTCTGTTCTGGTGGGGCCCGCACACCCGTACCGAGCCGAGGAGGCGCGCATGACCACCACCGCAGGGACCGCGACAGGCACCGCCCCTCGCTCCGCCGAGCTGTTCCAACGCGCCGAGGCCCGCACGGCGCACAACTACAAGCCGCTGCCGGTCGTCGTCGAGCACGCCGAGGGCGCGTGGATGACCGACGTCGACGGCACCCGCTACCTCGACCTGCTCGCCGGCTACTCCGCGCTCAACTTCGGTCACGGGCACCCCGGCCTGCTCCGCGTCGCCCACGAGCAGCTCGACAAGCTGACGCTGACCAGCCGCGCCTTCGTCCACGACCGGTTCGCCGACTTCTGCGCCGCGCTCGGCGACCTGTGCGGCAAGGAGCTGGTGCTGCCGATGAACACCGGCGCCGAGGCCGTCGAGACCGCCATCAAGGTCATGCGCAAGTGGGGCTACGAGGTCAAGGGCGTCACGCCCGGCCAGGCCAACATCATCGTGGCCTCCGGCAACTTCCACGGCCGCACCACCACCATCGTCGGCTTCTCCGACGACCCCGACGCCCGCGACGGCTTCGGCCCGTTCGCCCCCGGCTTCACGATGGTCCCCTACGGCGACCTCGCCGCCGTGGAGGCCGCGATCGACGAGAACACCGTCGGCGTGCTGATGGAGCCGATCCAGGGCGAGGGCGGCGTGGTGCTGCCCCCCGACGGCTTCTGGAAGGGCCTGCGCGAGCTGACCGCCCGCGAGAACGTCCTGATGGCCGCCGACGAGATCCAGGCCGGTCTCGGCCGCACCGGCAGGACCTTCGCCAGCGACCACGAGGAGGTCGTCCCCGACCTCTACGTCCTCGGCAAGGCGCTCGGCGCCGGCATCGTCCCGGTCTCGGCCGTGGTCGCCGACCGCGACGTGCTCGGCGTGCTGCGCCCGGGCCAGCACGGCTCGACCTTCGGCGGCAACGCGCTGGCCTGCGCGGTGGGCCACGAGGTCGTCACCATGCTCGCCACCGGCGAGTACCAGGCACGGGCCACCGAGCTCGGCGCCCTGCTGCGCGAGCGCCTGGAGGCCCTGGTC